>SVTS01000034.1 GCA_015063645.1 Oscillospiraceae bacterium
CGCGGCATAGGGTTCCCGCTCAAACAGACCGCGCTGCAGCATTACCTGACGCGCCAGCGATACAGCATCCGCCGTGTGATCCCACGTCACACGGACGCGGAATTCATTGGTGTATGCTTCCTGGCGTACGGAGGTGTACAGATCATAGCTTGCCTGTACCCAGTTCTGGCGGGAGATGTATTTCTTGTCGGATTCCGTAAGATTGTAAAAGGAAAAATGGTAGTTTTCCTTATGATCGGGCATGACGTCCGCGCGCCATTCCGCTTCCATCCACAGAACCATCAGGATCATTACCGTCATGACGGCGGCGCTGACCAGACTCAGGGAAAGCCAGCGGCGGGGACGCCGGCGGAATTCTCTGAGAACATACCAGAGCGAAACCTTCAAAGTATCCCACCTCCGTTTGATTTGTACAAGTGTAGTATATCATACGGAGGCGGTGTTTGTCAAGGCAATCTGCAGGCATCCGCCGCAAGTTTACAGCCGCTTAATAAATCGCTTCCCGCATCTCCGTGCTCGGTCCGCGGATCACGAGAATATCGTCTCCTCCGTCGGGATTCGGGAGAAATTCGGCGGGATCGATGCAGGTCATGCGGGGATGTACCTCAGTCAGACTTTTGTGGATGTGATATACGCAGATCAGGTTTTTTCCGTCCTTCGAGGTGGTGAAGCTGTGATGTCCTGTACCGTTGACTTTGTCATTACGGATGAGGATTGGATTGCCCGCGTATTTGCGGAAAGGACCGAGGGGGGAATCGGATACGGCGTATCCGATTGCATAGTCTGCACTGCGGTAGTCATTGGCGGAGTAGGTCAGATAGTATTTTCCGTTGTGCTTGACCATGAACGGACCTTCCGTGACCCGTCCCAGGCGGGTTTCCCACTCCTCTTCAGGAGCGAGCAGGCGAACTTCGCCTGCTTCGTCCATCGAGAGCATATCGTCGCTCATTTTTGTTCCGTAAATGATGTTGCCGTGATCAAAGCGGACGTAGTACAGATACACCTGTCCGTCATCGTCGATGAAATAATCGCCGTCGATGCCTTTTCGCTCGCTGAGCCAGATTTTCTTTTCCTGCGTGAACGGTCCCAGGGGAGAGTCGGAAACAGCCACGCCCAGATGTTCTTCGGAGGTATAGATCATGTAGAATCTGCCGCTCTTTTCCTTGATTTCGGGCGCCCAGAACCAACGCTCTCCCTGCACGTTGTCTTTGTGGAGACAGTATCCGCGATCCGTCCAGTGAACGAGATCATCGGAGACCAGAACACGGTAGCCGTCCGGATCGTTTGTGGAATAGAGATAATATGTTCCGCACGAGAGCAGAATAAACGGATCTGCTCCCTGGGCGATGGGATTCTGATAGGTGTTTTTCATGAAAGATTTCCTTCGTGTGCGGACAGACAGAATTTTTACAGCTTGTTTCTCTGGATCTTGCCGCTGATGGTCTTGGGCAGTTCATCGCGGAATACCACGATTCTGGGGTATTTGTACGGTGCGGTCTGCTTCTTGACGTAGTCCTGGATCTCTTTCTTGAGTTCTTCGGTGGGCTGTGTGCCCTTGGTCAGGACGATGCTCGCCTTGACTACCTGACCGCGTACCTCATCGGGAGCGGCGGATACACCGCATTCCAGAACGTAGGGCAGCTCCATGATGACGCTTTCGATCTCGAAGGGCCCGATGCGGTAGCCGGAGGACTTGATTACGTCGTCCGCGCGTCCCACATACCAGAGGAAGCCGTCCTCATCCTGCCATGCCAGATCTCGGGTATGATACAGACCGTCGTGCCAGACTTCTGCAGTCTTCTCCGGTTCTCTGTAATAGCCCTTGAAGAGTCCGCAGGGAACCTTTTTATCGGTGCGGATGACGATTTCGCCGGTTTCACCGACGCCGACGCTCTTGCCGTCGGGATCCACCAGATCGATGTCATACAGCGGAACGGGTCTGCCCATGGAACCGATCTTGGATGTGCCGCCCACCAGATTGGCGATGGACAGCGTAGTCTCTGTCTGACCGAAACCTTCCATGATGCACAGTCCCGTCTGCTGCTGGAACTGCTTGAACACTTCGGGGTTCAGCGCTTCGCCGGCAGTGGTGGCATAGCGGATGGAGGAGAGATCGTACTTGGAGATGTCTTCCTTGATCAGCATGCGGTACATAGTCGGCGGTGCACAGAAGGTCTGGATCTGATATTTGGCAAACAGCGGCAGGATTTCCGCTGCGTTGAAGCGGTCGAAGTCGTAGGTGAATACGGATGCTTCGCACATCCACTGACCGTAGAGCTTACCCCAGAGCGCCTTGCCCCAGCCGGTGTCGGAGATGGTCAGGTGGAGTCCGCCGGGCTGGATGTTGTGCCAGTAGCGGGCGGTGATGAAGTGACCGAGCGGATATTTGTAGGAGTGCTCCGCGATCTTCGGATAACCGGTGGTTCCGGAGGTGAAGAACATCAGCATGGAATCGTCGCCGCCGGGCGCATCTTCGGTGCGCTCGTATTTGCCGGTGAAGAGGGAATATTCCGCATCGAAATTGTGCCAGCCCTCACGCTCGCCGCCGACCAGGATCTTGGTCTTGACGGTGGGACACTGGGCGGCAGCCAGATCCACCTCTGCGGCGGTAGCACCGTCTGCGGTGCAGAGAATGGCGGATACGCCTGCGGCATCAAAGCGGTATACAAAATCGTGCTCATGCAGCTGATTGGTGGCGGGGATGGCGATGGCGCCCAGCTTGTGCAGACCGAGGATCGCAAACCAGAACTGATAATGACGCTTCAGCACCAGCATCACGCGGTCGCCGCGCTTGATGCCCAGGGATTTGAAATAGTTGGCGCACTGGGAAGAGGCACGCTTCATATCCGCAAAGGTGAAGCGGCGTTCGGTCATGTGACTGTCCAGATGGATCATCGCCAGCGCATCGGGCTTCTGTCTGCCCAGCTCATCCACAACGTCAAAGGCAAAGTTGAACTTATCATCATTCTCAAAATCGATGGCGGTAAGCAGACCGTCCTTGTTGACGGTGGAATGAACAAAGTTTTCGATGATCAGCTTTTCCTTCTGGGGAGCTGCCACATAACCGGGATGGATCACTTCCTCGGTCTTTGCTTCACCGGTCATGACCATGGCGAGGAATACGCAGTCCGCGCCGTCCACGGCGATCATACCGTGGGGGGTGGAAGAGTTGTAGAAGATGCTGTCGCCCTCACGGAGGATCTCCACGTGATTGCCGATCTGGATCTTCAGCGCACCGCTGAGAACCAGGTCGAACTCCTGACCGTCATGCTTGGTGCAGTGGATCGGTGCTGCCTGGAGCGCGTCGGAGTATTCATAGCGTACCCAGTACGGCTCAGCCAGCTTGCCGCGGAATTTGGATGCCAGCTCGGCGATCTCGATGCCGTCTTCCTTGGCGGTGCGGCTGCCTTCGCCCTTGCGGGTTACGGCATAGGAAGAGAGGTTTGCGCTCTCGCCTTCCAGAAAATCGGTGATATCCATGCCGAATACCAGTGCGCATTTGTGCAGGAAAGTAAACGGCAGATCGGCACTTCCTTCCTCATAGCGGATATAATCCGCCTCCGTGACTTCAGTTTTCAGCGCCATTTCCGCTGTGGTGTAGCCGACCATTTCACGCATCGCGCGGATACGGGCGCCGACCTCACCCAGTTTGTTCAGAGTGGATTTTTCCATAATGAGCCTCCGTTTCAGAATAATCAGATAATAAATGAAAAATAAGAAAACCCGTCTCAAAGTTATCTTTGAGACGGGTTTGATATACAATACCCGCGGTACCACTCAAATTGCATCCTGAGATGCCTCTCTCGGATTCTGACAAATCCTATGCATTTACGCAGCAATCACGGGAAGCGTCTACTTGCGGAACATCGCTTTCGGGCTTCCGGCTCAGAAGTGATAGGCATCTGAAAAAATATCCGTCGGTTCACACCGTCCACCGACTCTCTGAAGAATCCTTTTTCTGCCGTCTTCGTCACAGCCTCTTATTCAGTTGACTTCTAAAGTATAGCACTCCGTGAGGCGGATGTCAATAGGTTTTCTGTATTTTTTTCAGAATTTTCTGAAAATTTATTCTTCTGCCAGATCCGCTTCTCCTGCGGCAAGGATGATTTTTCTGCCGCCGGGGAGCGTGATTTCCTCTTCCGCGTCGCCGAAGTTGGCGGCGAGGATGTAGACCTTGCCGTCCGCACCTTCCGCACGTACAGCGCGGAGCATACCCTCTGTCGGAATCTGCGTGATGTGTCTGCCGCTGTCAAATCCGCCGCCGCAGAGGACTGCCGCTCCGATATCAAAAGCAATGCTGCCGTTTTCATACCAGCAGGGCTTCTCCACGGGATTTATGCAGATCACATCCGTGTGCAGGAAACCGCGGTCGCGGTAGATCCATTTTTTGTCCGAGCCCATTTTCAGACCGATCTGGCGGTACGGCGGGCGCACGATACTCAACTCTCCTCCGTAGACGGAGACGACAGTCATCGCATTGTCCATGGTAATGCGGTTGTCCCGCTGTGCGTATTCCCGCTTGAAATCATTGAAAATATCATTGGGAATCTGCAGATTCAGCGGATAGACTTTGCCCACGTGACAGGTTTTTGTTGCGGCAGCAAGCTGAAGGGTCAGCATGGTCACACCGTCCGGCAGTGCCGCACAGGCGATCTGATTGCGCAGGGTATCCGTCTCTTGCTGCTGTTCTTCCAGCAGTCCCGCCGTGTGCGCGATGTAGGAGCCCCACGTTACGAATCCGCCGTCCAGCATCTTTCCGCCGAAGTTGCCGGGAATGTTGTAATCCACAACGCCGTCGCCCAGCACTTCGCTTGTGAGATTGTGCTTCCATTCCGCAAGAGAACTGTCGGATGCGGGAACGCACAGTGCCATGGGCAATTCACCCGAGCGCCATGTGAACGCCGCATATCTGCCGGGATCGCGTACGAAGAAGGAGCCGTGATATTCGTCCATCCACTGGGTATAGGGAACCTTGCAGTCCGGGATCGTCTCATAGCCGGGCGTGCCGAAAGGTTGGGCAAAATCCTGCAGCAGGTGCCGCTGCCATGCGCTGAAGGAGATACTCGAAGCACGGTCAGATTCCAGACGCGTGTAGTACAGCGGCGATTTCTCCACGAAGATCTCTGTGCGGGAGGAGAGGAACGTGCCGTCGCCGTTTGCCGCCATTTCCTTCTTCAGAATATCAATCCAGCCGCGCTCCCACGCGTCGGTGTCCTCGCCGAGACAGTCCGCCGCCATGTTCATGGCGTGAATCAGATAGTCCTGACAGTAGCAGTAGCGCACACGGGTATCGCCGCCGATGCGCAGCAGACGTCCGTCTGCATAGATGCAGGACTTGACAAACTTCCACAGCTTATCCCAGTTGTGATACAGCACGGGAGGCGGTGTCAGCCCGCGGTTTCTGTAATGGAAGTGGAGCATTGCCGCGTTCGACAGCGTGATCACCATGTAACCTACGTTCATATAGCCGTGGTGGTCGCAGCCCATGGATTCAAAGAAGTTTGCGCCGACAAAGCGTTCTGCGGCGGTTTTTCCGTTGTAGATCCGCTGATCTTCCTCCGTGGAGGGCATGGAGATGGCGTTGACAAGGAAATCCGTGCCGCGGTCTATGTACGCCTGCGCGTTGGGACAGTCGGGGTAGAGGGAAGCGGTACGCAGCATGACCGCACCGTTCCACATGTTGCTCTCGGGCTTGTTGTCCTTGGTCAGACCAGCCTTCAAAGGGTATTCTCTCAGGATCCAGTCAGATTCGGAGATCAGCATCTTCCGCAGAAGCGCGTGATCTTCCTCCGTCAGATGATCCCACAGGGCATCCACACCGTGCATCATGCGCTCCACGCCCAGTACGCTGATCCAGGTGTGCCCCCAGCGGAACGTATCACTGTCCGTCGTGTGATAGGACCCCACAAGATGCGTCTCCAGAGAGTAGCGGAGCAAGGCAAGTGCCGTGCCGATCCACTTCGGCTCACCACCGGGCAGTGCGGCGAGTACCGCATAGGCGGAAAACGCCTTCTGATTGGTCTGTACGCCCCAGCCGTTTGTGCCGTCGCCGAAATAGGTCAGATCGGGACGGTCGGAGGGGGTGAAAAGATACGGCTGCATCGCCTCAGCCCATGGACGAAGCAGATCAAGATATTCGTTTGTGATGGATTTTGGCATGATGTAAACCTTCGGGGAGACAGATATTGGCGGATATTCCCCCGCCAATATCTATTATAAAGTATTTTATTCGGAAATGATAGAACGTAATTGTAAAAAAACAGTGGTTTTGTTTCAGATTTACGAGGCGGACTTGCTTTCTGTGGTGGCAATGCTCCTCTCCATTGCCGTGATCAGATCCTTCAGCGCGGCATTGGCTTTGTCCTGTACGGCGGCGTATGCGGAGGAGAAGTTGGCTCCGTTCATCAGTTCCACCGTGTCGTCGGCGGTGATGTAGTAACGGAGAACCGTTGCGGTGGAGCCGAAGTCGAAGCAGAAGTTGAAATCGTAGTAGATATCGTTATAGATGATATCCAGCATGGCAGAGGATTCCTTGTCCTGCGCCAGCTTGCCGTGAAGCGTTACGTTGTAGATGGCGGGACGGAGGATCTCCTCGCCGAGGAACGCCATTGCTTCCATGATCAGTGCGGACATCTCCACATCGGTTGCGGAACGCGGAATGCCGTTGCCGCAGGGGGCGAAGGGATTGGAGGCTGTGATGTAGTCCTTCTGGTTTTCATCCAGCTTCGGTACGGGCAGAACGCCGTAGGTGCCGTTCATATCGCGCAGTTCCTGGTTGGCAAACATCATGGCCGTGGCGGCGAACATGGCGTGGCCGGAGGTGAATACCTTGAGCTTGTATTTTGTGTTGTCGGGGTTATCATTGATATGTGCGGAGTGGTCAATCGTGTAAGCGGCGGGGTTCGTGCCGATAATCGCGCGTAATTTATCCATAATGGCTGTATTCGACGCACTGTTCAGATTCAGGGTGAAAGAGCCGTCGGCGGTTTTCTCGGTCATCTTGCCGCCGCCTGCTACGAAGTAGCCGCGGGCACATTCAATGGTCTGAACCACACCGTAGAAATCTTCGTTGGATGTGTATACGCCGTCGCCGTTTACATCGGTGAGAGACTGATTGATCAGCTCGCCCATCTTGTCGATGGTCCACTTGCCCGTGCTGACCAGCTCATAGAGGTTGGGCAGGCGGCGATTGTTCGCTTCGTCCACGTTGTAGAGCATTACCATAGCGGAGAGGTAGTAGCTGGGAGAGGAACCGCCTGCAGCAAACAGCAGCTTGCCGTTCAGCTTCATATTTTCGATAAAGGTCTGTGCCCAGTGGGATCTGGTGAAATCCAGATGAGGCAGGGTGGTGAGTTCGGTGAGGGAGCCTGCAGTGGCGAGCGAGTTCATGCCGCCGCCTGTCATGGCGTTAAAGACGAGGTCGAATGTATCGTCCTCTGCCTGTACCATCTGGTTTACCGCCGTGGTGCATTTCTTGCGGCTGGATTGAGTGGCATAGTCGATATTCACGCCGTAACGGGTTTCCAACTTGAGCTGGCGGTCATAGATAGCGTCGTTGATAGTCTGTCCTATCTGTTCTTCCTGGCAGAAATTCGGGCGCTGATCGGTGCTTTCACCCACCATTGTGAAGGTAACTCCGTCGAATTTTTTGTCGCTGAGTACGTCCAGATAATACGGCTCGGGTGCCGCGGTTGTTTCCGCGGCAGTGTCTTCTGTCCCCGCTGTGCTGCCCGGATTTTGGGCGCAGGAAGCGAGCGGCAGAAGCATCAGAACTGCGAGAAGCAGAGATGTTATTTGTTGCTTTTTCATGAAAATATAACCTCCGTTTTTTTTGTTGGAACTTGAAGAATTCTCCTTAATAAGTATACAATACAAGCGGTAATAAGTATATAATATTTTTTCCAAAAAATACGGAAATTGTTTCAAAATTAAGTGCTGTTCAGCAAAAACGATGGAAAATCCCGTCTGTGCCTTGCATCTGCGGGAGATTTGTGCTATAGTATTGACAGATACTTATGCAGGGGGGAGGAATGCTTATGGCACTGTTGCCATTGGTGAATATTGCGTATAAAGAGAATTTGCGCGAATCGGAAAAGCTGGAGTTTGTACATGAAGTCACACACAGGCGACCGAGAACGTATTGGTGGAAACCGCATGAACAGGATTATTATGAAATCATCATTTTCAACAGCGGTATGCGCGATATTATGATCGGTGATCGCATATACAACTGCAGTGCGGGAGATATCATTCTTCTGACCCCGGAAGAAGTGCACGTCGGACGCTCTTATGACTGTCTGCTGGATCGCTACGTGCTTCAGATCGGGCGGGAGGTATTTTCCTGTTTCGGTGAGCAGGGCAGACAGCTGCTCCGCATTTTTACCGACCGGGAGCCCTACACGGGCAATCATATCCGCCTGATGCCCGACATGGCGGAGCAGCTGAACGCGCTGCTGGCGGATACGGATAAGACGCTGAAAATGGGCGGAGAGGGCGCGATGATGGAAGCCTTTGCGGATATCGTCAAAATTCTGCTGCTGCTGAACCGCGCCGTGTACGAGCCGGATCAGACGGCTTCACCCTCCCGCACGCTGCTCCAGATCCTCGCCTATATGGATACGAACTACGCCGTTATCGAAAACATCGAGGAAATCTGCCGGGAATTCGGCGTGAGCCGCAGCGGTATGTGGCGGATGTTCAGAGAACATCTGCAGCAGACGCCGGGGGAATATCTGCGGAATTTGCGTATGCAGCATGCGCGATATGTATTGGAGCAGGGCGGGAATGTCACTGAAGTCAGCGCGGCATGCGGATTCGCGGACTGTTCCCACTTCATTCGCCTGTTCCGGGAGAGATACGGCATGACGCCTTACAGATACCGGACAGAGTATATGAATCAAAGCGAAAAAGGAGATAACCAATGAATCTGTTCGGATGGATCGGTGTGTTTTTTATCGTCGGCGGTCTGCTCTTTGCCGCCGCGGCATGGAGCATGAGCCGCGCAAAGCGGATCGCCGCCGTAGAGGCGAAGGTGATCGCTTTGCCTGACGCGGAGGACGAAGAAGAGGAAAACGAAAAGAATGAAAGCGACGGCATGGGTGCCGCTGTGGAATATGAATTTACGCTGAGGGGCGAGACGGTGCGGGTGGAAAGCCACAGTCCCACCTCCCGCGCAGTGGGTGAGAGCGAAAAAATGTATTACGATACCTTCAGCGGTGCGCTGTATCATCCCCGGATGCTGGGCTCCCTGCTTATGGCGGCTGCCGCATTTGCCGCAGCAGGTGTTGCCATGATCCTGTTTCAGCATGTGCTTCTGCCCTGAAAGGAGTTAAAGTATGGATAAAAATCAGATTCCCGCACGCCTGTATGAGGCATTGCAGCGCAGTGACTGCCTGGTTGGTACGGATACGCTGGAGTATTACTATCAGCTTTACGACCCCGAGACCGGCGGATTCTACTACAGCATCAGTTCCCGGGACGCGGAGGAGATGACTCCCTTTGCGGAGGGAACGAATTTCGTGTTGTCCGCTTTGAAGGATGGCGGCATTACACCGCCGGACTGGTATAAAGAAAAGGTCTGCGCCTGGATACAGCCCCATCAGGATCCCGATGACGGATATTTTTATGAGGATCTGTGGGGTAAGAACACTGCCGGTCCCCGTAAGGATCGGGATCTGAGTTACAGCGTGGGGATTCTGCGGGATTACTGCGGAGCGGAGCCGCTGTATGCACTGCCGCAGGAGAGGATCAAAAACAATCCCGTCAGCAGCGCTGTGCCGGAATATCTGCACAGTAAAGAGAAGATGATCGCTTACATGGACAGTCTGGACTGGTCCACAAAATCCATCTGGAGCACGGGGCAGAAACTTTCCACCGCCCGTTCCATGATCAGCGCCGCCGGTCTGTTTGAAGTGGTGCATGATTACATCATCGCCCGTCAGAATCCCGAAACGGGACTATGGGGAGAGGGACTCGGCTGGATGAACACCAACGGCACGATGAAGGTTTCCGGCTATTTCTGCGAGCCGTCCCATCCGTTTCCACGGATGGAGCGGATGATCGACAGCGTGCTGGCGATCTACAGCGGCGCTGTGCCGCCCACTTCCGCTACGTGGATCTGGAATCCTTTTGTAGCGCTGAATAATGCACTGCGTTCCATGGAGGCGGACCGGGAAAAGATGCGCGGAAAGCTGTTTGCGCGGGGCGCGGATATTGTCAACTGCGCCATTGACAACGCCATGAAGCTGAAGCGCGGTGACGGTGGTTTTGCTTCGAGTATCAACCGCGCTACGCCGACCCAGCAGGGATATCTTTTCGGCTACGGACTGGCGGATGAGAGTGATATGGACGGTACGGTGATCGCCGGACAGCGGCTTCGCGCCCATATGCACACCGTGTTCGGCGTGCCGTGCAGCCACGATTATTTCGCACAGTATAATGAGGAATTCTGGGAGAGGCTGCGTACAAAACCGCCGGTGCAAAAATGCCTGCCGAAACCGGTGAGAAAATAAGTAAAAATGCGGGAAACCCTTATTCCGACAGGGTTTCCCGCGTTTTTCTGCGTTCTTTCCGGCGATGCAGCAGCCGCAGTACCCCCCACGCTGCTGCCGCGCAAATATACATGGCGATAAAGGCGAGTACCTGTATCCGGGGCGGAAATCCGAAAATATATACCGCAATACCCGCGCAGATGGCGGGCAGTACCCGCGCCGGCATACCGTATTCACCGCACAGCGCCAGCAGCAGAGCTGCCGCCGCACACATCGCCCACAGAACGGGCATCAGATCCAGCATAACAATTTGCATATCCATCTCCTGCATGAAAAAATCCGGGGAATCCACAAAAAGGATTCCCCGGATACGGGTACACTATTCACTTGGCTTTCCGATAGTAATCAATCGCGTCAATTTTCAGCGAGTTCCCGTCGGGAACCAGATAGAAGATCAGCGTTTTGAAAGCGTTGGAATCAATATCGTTGCGGAAGGAGCCGTCGTTGCGGTAGATGGCGTAGGTCACATTGTAGACGTACGAATCCCCCGCGGCGCTTTCCGTGGCGGACATTTCCTCCAGCTTGATTCCGTAGATCATCTGGGGCGCAAAACGCTCGTACGGCTCATGGGATTTGTAATACGCATCCGTGAAGAGCGCGTTGTACGCTTCTGCATCCCCGGCGATGGCGGCTCCAAAATACCGGGCGAAAAACTCAATCGGTTTGCCCCACGCGGCGTAATCCCCGTCCGTGACGGCGAAATTTTCTGCGCCGCGCTGGATGTGGATGTATCTGTCCAGACCCATGTAGTATTCATCCGCACTTACATCCAGATCGTAATCCGTGGGATAGAATGAGTAGCTGAGCAGCTTATCGGAGTACATGGAGGAGGGACCGCTTTCTTTCTCCGGCAGAAATAAATCGGGATGCTGCAGAAGAATGTAGCTGAGAATGCCCAGAACTGCCATCACGCCGATGCCGATCAGTATGCGGATTTTTTTCTTCTTTACGTCCGCGGAAGCGGCTGTGGGTCTGTTGTTCTGCATGGAGATCAGCCGATATAGGAGCGCAGATTTGCCAGACCGTACTCGATGCCGATGAGCTTGTCTTCCATGCCCTCGAACTCGACGGATACAAATCCGTCATAGCCGGCCTTCTTCAGAATGGCGATGCTCTGCTTTACATTAGCCTCACCGTGACCGATGATGGCACCGCGGATGAAGTTGCCTGCGCGGGTCTGGAACCAGCCCTTGCCGGGATTGGGATACATGCCGTTCTTCCAGTGGAAGTCCTTGGCGTGAACATGTACGGCGTAGGGAGCCATGATGCCCACGGATACGCTGGGATCTTCATCAGCGCACATGAAGTTGCCGATATCTACCAGAGCACCGAAGTTGGGATGAGCGACGGTGTTGATCAGCTTCTCAACGCGGTTTGCGTCCTGAGAGAAGAAACCGTGGTTCTCGGTCATGGTGCCGACACCCTTCTGCTCTGCGTAAGCAGCAACCTCGTAAATAGCGGGAGCGATGATCTTCAGTGCATCGTCATAGCCGCGGCAGACCTTGATTCCGCGGAAACCGCCGGTTACGTCGTGACGCATGCGGGCAGCGCCCATCTCAGCGGCGAAGTCAACCATTTTCTTAACGCGTTCAATTTCTGCCTTGGTGTCGCCGTTCGATCCGTTGATGAAGTCGGCGCTGATGCAGAAAGAGGGAACCTCAAGACCGCACTCAGCGGCTTTTTCCTTGATGCGCTTTGCAGCATCAGGCTCGTTCATCCAGTCGCCCTGACTGTATTCGATGCCGGCGCAGCCGAATTCCTTTGCCTTGTCGATAATGCCGAGGAAGCCCAGCTTGTCCTCTGCGATGTAAGTGCCGAAGCTGTAGGAAGATACGCACAGTTTCATAGGAAGAATCTCCTTCAAGTTAGTCCGGAGTGCACCTCCGGAGATTTTTTGTACGGGCGTGATCCGGAGTGCACCTCCGGAAGATTTTAGTACAAATGTATTGTAGCATACTGAGCCGGGAAAGTCAAGAGGTATGGGGCGGTTCTTTCCTGAAATATTCCCTGGGGGAAAGCCCGATCTCCGCGCGGAACGCCTTATAGAATCCGGAAGCGGAAGCGAATCCGCTGGAGAACGCCGCTTCCAGTACGGTCATGTTGCCCGTTTCCAGAATTTTGAGCACCCGGCTTATCCGCAGACGGCGGATATAATCCGACAGTTTGATGCCGCTGAGCCGGTGGAAAGTACGGGAGAGATGCTCCGGCGTACAGTACAGCGCTTTAGCAATATCCGCCGTGCTCAGATCTTCATGGAAATGATCGGCGATATAATGATATGCTTCTCTGAGCAGCTGATCCTGCCGGCTTCCGCTGCTTTTTCCCGGATGGTAGATGTATTTCAGATGGACGCAGATCAGCGAGAGGACCGCCTCCATGAAATCCGTATCCAGGGGATCCTCCGGATGGCGGATGCATGTGATAAGCTCCTCGTGAAGCTTCGCGATGGCGGCGGTGTGGGGATTGTCCCGGGGAAGCAGATTGCTGAATCCGGTGTGACGGAGATAGAAAACGGTCATGTCCTCCGCATGGGAGCGCGGCGGACGGATGCGCAGTGCGGACATCTCCACGACCATCCCTTCGGGAAGCGGCATGAACTGCCGGTAATCCACCGCGGACAAAAGCAGAATATCGCCGCTTTGCACGTGGTAGAGCTTCTGATTGATCATCCAGTCTGCCTCACCGCTCAGCACCCGTATCAGCTGTACATTGGGATACGACCTATAGCTGCGGAAAGACTGGCTCCAGCGGAAGGTGTGGAACGATTCCTCCAGAAACTGTTTCTTTTTGATGACCATCTGTACTCTTTCCTTCATTTCCGTCTCCTCCTTTTTGACCTTGTGGTGATTCCATTATAGCCGAAGTGCGTGCTTTTGTAAAGCGTCCCGGATAAAAAGATCATAAGTCGGCGGATTTTTTGCGGAAAAGAGGAAGCATTTCCACTTGTTTTTTGCTATAATATAAAATACCGGGGATTTGCCGATGTGATCAAAATCGGAGATAAAAATATCAGAATCCGACAGGACGCTGTGTGTCCGATTGTGATATGATTAAGTTGATCCGTACAGTACGGATAACATTTATTATATTATAATCGGAGGTACCCCATGAAGACTTTGCAGAAGATCCTTTGTGCGATGCTGGCACTGCTGTGTATCGCCGGATGCGCATCCGGTACATCGGACGTTCCGTCCGATGATACCACCTCTCCTGCCGAAACCACGGCGGAAGAGACCACTGTTCCCGCAGAGACCGCGCCGCCCCTGCCGGATATCAAGCTGGACGGTCATACGGTCAGCCTGTACAAACTGGCTCAGGACAAAATCGCCTGGGCAAGCGTGACTTTCGCTCCGGAAGAATCCTCAAGTGATCTGATCAATGACAATATCTACAAGCGCAACCAGCGCCTGATGGAGGAGTACAAGTTCGTTCTGAAAGAGACCGCAGATAAGGATATCAACAAGAAAATCCCGACTCTCTCTCAGGCAGGCGATATCACCTACAATCTGTATCTGAACCGTCTGAATCAGATCTCCGCACAGAGCCTGCAGGGACTGTTCAAGAACCTGCGCGATGTGGAAACTCTGTTCCTTGACGAAGCATGGTGGGATCAGGGCATGATCCGTGATCTGGAACTGTTCGGCAACATGTTCTTCATCAACGGTGATGTAAACCCCGGCAATAACGATACCGTACAGGTTCTCTTCTACAACAAGGGTCTGGCGGATGATATGAAGATCACCGGCATCTATGACATGGTGCGGGACGGCAAATGGACCGTAGACCGCATGATGGAAATGATGACCAAGGTGACCCATGACGTGAACGGCGACGGCGCGATGGACTACAGAGACCGCTACGGTCTTCTCGGTTCTGCCGCTGAGACAGTCAATTCTCTCTTTGCCGGCGCTATGGGCCGTGTTGCCCAGCTGAACAGCGAGGGCATTCCGGAAATCAAAGCCAATACGGAAGCGTCTGAAAAGGCGGCTGCCAAGATCGCTGCTCTGTATGCAATCAGCGGCGGCAACTTCGATTACTCCCAGTTCAAGAAGCAGAACAACGGTCAGACCGACCGTGAGGGCATCGTTATGATGTTCCAGGCGAAGAACTGCCTCTTCTTCGGCAACGGTATCTCCGCATCTGCGCAGTATATGCGTGAGAGCGACGTGGACTACGGATTCCTGCCCTATCCGAAGCTCGATGAGAATCAGGACAGCTATTACTCCAAGGTTTCTTACTCCGTTCCCGTATTTGCCATTCCCGCACATGCTGACGGCGCTGACAAGACCGGTCTGGTTCTGGAGATTCTCTCCCGCGATTCCGGCGAATCCGTTATGAAGGATTACTACGAGGTTTGCTTCTCCGCCAAGTATGTGCGCGACGGCGATTCCTATGAGATGCTGCTGATCGCCGATTCCAACCACATGTACGATCCCGGCAACGCATTTGACTGGGGTAAACTGGGCACCAATATCACTTCCGTGATCTACAGCGGTTCCGGCACCTATATGTCTACCGTTGATGCCAATAAGGCTGCCGCCGAAACAGCGATCAAGACCATGGTTGATTCGTTCATGAAGGCAAAACAGGGTTAATTCGATTTTTACATAAAGGAAAACATTATGGTACAGAAAACTCTTTCCCATGCAGACGTACTTGTTCTGGGTGCTTCTGTCAGCGCCGCAGGTGCGGTACGGATTCTGGAAAAACGCGGTCTGCGCACGGTGATTCTGGAGCGCGGACAGATGTGCGCGCCGGAATTTGCCGATGCGCTTTTCACAGACGGTGATACGGCGGCATATGTGCCGGAAACGGCTGAAGGCGCGGATTTCCGCGCAGAACTCTGCCGCCGAGGCATTCTGACGGAATGCGGCATCTGCCTGCCCGCCATCGCTCCCGTGATCACGGCGCGTCTGAAGGAGAGCGGAACAACGCTCTGTGCTCCTGCCTGCGTGACGGAGATCGTGCCGCTGGACGGCGGCTACAGAGTGACGTTTTTCTCCATGGGAAGCGAGTTCATTCTTACCTGTTCTGCGATTATTGATACTACCGCCTCCCTTGAGAGCGGCATGTGGCTGGATGTCTCCCGTCCCGCTGTGCGTACCATGCTGGGTGCCAACGTGGTGGGGAAAATCCCCGGTGCCGTGCAGGGCAATCGGGCGGACGAATGCTTTATTGCCGAGCCGGTCATCGCAGGTGATTTTGATGCGGCGAGAGAAGCTCTGGTCCGCCGTGCCGCCGAAGCCGGTGCGCGGGTGGCTATGACGCCCATGTCCCCCACACTGATTCCCGAAACGACCGGCGGAATGATCAGTGACACACTGTGGCACATTCCCTCCGCAGGATTCGGCACGGTTGTCGCGGCATACGATGCCGGATGCAAAGCCGGTGCGGCTATCGTTCCCGGCATTCAGATTACGGCAGGTCGTTCTTCCTCTGCCGCTGACGGCGGCATCTGGGATGTGATCATTGCCGGCGGCGGAACCGCCGGTGCCATCGCGGCGCTGACCGCGGCACGGGAGGGAGGCAGTGTGCTGCTGCTGGAGGACGGCTCCTGCCTGGGCGGTATGAGTACCGCCGGCGGCGTGCTGGGCTATTATTTCGGCGTGGCAGGCGGTATCTATGAGGAAGTGGATGCCATTGCCAGAGAAATCCAGAAACAGCCGGGCATCGTGCCGTTCCCCGTGGTGGGGGATCTCTCCAAGCGTATGGCGCTGGGACGTCTGCTCCGGGAAGCCGGCGTGACAATCCGCTACGGCAGCACGGTTGTCAATGTTCTGCGGGATGGAAAACGCATCTGCGGTGTGCGGTATCGTACGGATGCAGGCATAACGGAAGCCCGTTCCGTTTTCGTGATCGATGCGACTGCGGACGGTGCCGTGATTATCCCCGCCGGTGTACAGACTATGGCGGGACGTGCCCTGGACGGCAGTTACCAGCCGTTCTCCAATGTATTCTGCTGCTACGATGAGGAGAGAGGCATCGGACGGTACCGTTATACCGATAACGGCATCGTCAGCCCCTATGACCCCGAGGCTATGGGCGCGGCAATTCTGCAGAGCGGCTGCTCTCCCCATCATCTGCTGGAATGCTATACGGACAATCCCCGGTATCTGTGTACCGCATCCCGCATCGGTCTGCGGGAAGGCAAACGTATCGTCGGTGAAGAAACGGTGCGTCTGGAAGATCTTCTCGCCGGCAATGTGAGCCGTGAGCCGGTTCTCTGGGGCTATTCCAATCTGGATAACCACGGCAAGGACAATGCGCTGGAAGGCAGTCTCTGCCGTCGCTGGAATACGGTGGCATCCATGTGGGGATATAATTTCAATATTCCCGTGCCTGCCGGTGCGCTGATTCCCCGGGGAATCGACGGTCTGCTGGCGGCAGGACGTTGCATTGCGGTGGATCACACCATAGCTTCCGCTGTCCGTATGAAATACGACATGCACAAATCCGGCGAAGCCGCTGCCGTGCTGGCAATGGAGGCGATCCGCCGCGGATGTGCCGCAAAGGATGTTCCCTATGCCGCACTGCGGGAAAAACTGCTGAAAACCCGCTGCCTGTCCGAGGAAACCGTTCCTGCCGTGGTTCATCTGACCATGAGCAGAGAGGCGACAGTTATGAGCACCGGCGATTTCTGGCGGGATGATCCCAAGTGGCTGAAAACCGTCATGGAAAGCGACCGTCCCGGCTACGCCATCTGGTCGGCATCCGTTCACGGGGAAAAACTCCGTCCACAGCTTGTCTCGTGGATCGAAAGTGGGGAGGAACCTCTTCGCTCCCATGCCGCACTGGCGCTGGGACTGGCGGGATGCGAAGGTGTTCCGTGCGCCGAGGCGATCCCCCATCTGCTTGTCATGACTGCGGACAAGAGCGGCAAAGTCCCCCATTCCGGACGCAGATACAATTATCCTTACGCTATTTCTGCCGCTGTCCTGTTGGAGATGCTGGGTGTAAAGGAAGCCATCGACGCCGTGATCCCCTTCGTGGAGGATCCTGATTACGCGGCAGAGATCCCCTATGAGAAATGTGAGCTGACAGAGGATCAGGATGACGTGATCTTCCAGTACACACTGCAGGGATTCGTTGTCCTCGTGGGACTGGGCAAGAAATTCCCCGAGGAGTGGGACCGCATCGCCGCCGTGATCGACAAGCGGCTGTATGCGGAGGACTTCCATCTGAGTATTACCGGCAAGGGACTGGATACGGTCCGTCTGGATTACACCGATAAGATCCGCCGGCTGTGGGAGAAATGCCGCTCCGAGCGATGAGAACGAAAATTTTCCGAAAAAACTTGCAATCCGTCCGGTTTTGTGCTATACTATACATATCTCCGAAAAGATCCGAGGTGAAAAGATGTACACGTATTCCCGCTGACAGTTTCGGCACAACGAGGCGATCGCGGCGCATGCCGCTTTGTTTTGTGTGCCTGTTTGCAGGAAAGTGTACATTCTTACGCCCATCGCTGTGCGCATATTTATGCCCATCTGCGTTTTTTGGCTGCGGGAATTTCTTTCCTGCAGCCATTATTTTTTGCAGGAGGATATCTATGTCCCGTATACAGGTGACCGATCTCACTTTTGCCTATGAGGGCAGTTATGATTATGTGTTTGAAAATGTCAGCTTTCAGCTGGACACGGACTGGAAGCTGGGCTTCACCGGCAGAAACGGACGGGGGAAGACCACCTTCCTCCGCCTGCTGATGGGGCAACTGCCCTACAGCGGCACCATCACCGCGCCGGTGACGTTTTCCTATTTTCCCTACGCTGTGCCGGATCCGCAGAGGAGTACCAGGGAGATTCTGGAGGAGATCTGCCCGGAGCTGGTCTATTGGGAGCTTTCCCGGGAACTGTCGCTCCTTGAGGTGGATGAGGAGGTGCTTTGGCGTCCCTTCGCCACGCTCTCCCAGGGGGAGAGGACGAAGGTACTGCTGGCGGCGATGTTTCTCGAAGAGAATCGCTTTCTTCTGATCGACGAGCCGACCAATCATCTGGATATGCACGGGCGCGCGCTGGTCAGCCGCTATCTGAATAAGAAGAAAGGCTTTATTCTCGTCTCCCATGACCGCGTATTTCTGGACGGTTGTGTGGATCATATCCTCTCCATCAACAAAGCGGATATCGAAATCCAGCGGGGGAATTTCACCTCGTGGATGGAAAACAAGGCGCGGCGCGATGCCTTTGAGACGGCGGAGAATGAGAAACTGAAAAAGGAGATCCGCCGGCTCAGCGAATCTGCCCGGGAAAAATCGGAATGGTCAAGCCGCGCGGAGGCATCCAAGATCGGCACCGGCGCCTATGACCGCGGCTATATCGGACACAAGGCGGCGAAGATAATGAGCCGCTCCAAAGCTATCGACGAGCGGCAGGCGCGCGCCATGGAGGAAAAAAAGAAGCTGCTGAAAAATATCGAGGAATCGGAGGAGCTGAAGATCACGCAGCTGGCGTATCACGCAAGAACGCTGATCCGCGCGCGGGATCTGGTGATCGATTACGGCGCGTCGCCCGTGTGCGGTCCGCTGACCTTTGAGGTGGAGCGGGGCGACCGGATCGCCCTGACCGGACGAAACGGCTCGGGCAAATCCAGCCTGCTCAGGTTGATCTGCGGGGAGGCTGTCCCCCACAACGGCACAGTGGAGATCGGCAGTCAGCTGAAGATCTCCTACGCCGCCCAGAGCGCGGATGATCTGAGGGGTACACTGTACGGCTATGCCCGGCAGTACGGCGTGGAGGAAAGTCTGTTTCTGGCGATCCTGCGCAAGCTGGATTTCGCCCGGGTGCAGTTTGAGAAGGATATGCGGGATTTCAGCGGCGGGCAGAAGAAAAAGGTGCTCATCGCCCGCAGTCTCTGCGAGCGGGCGCATCTGTACATCTGGGACGAGCCGATGAACTATATCGACGTCATCTCCCGCATGCAGATTGAGGAACTGCTCCTGAAATTCCATCCCACGATCCTTTTCGTGGAGCATGACCGGGCGTTCTGTGAAAAAATTGCCACTAAAACCGTAGAACTCTGAAAAAACTAAAATCAGGGCGCTGTCCCAGGGGGGGCGGGGGCGAAGCCCCCGACTTAATCTATAAAAACAGGAGGGATGCAAGGGGGGAACGCCCCTTGCCCGCGGCATTCGCCGCGGAAAAGGCTGAAGCAGTTCATTTTCGCAAAGAGACATTTTTAACTGAATGATATTGTTCCGCATACCGAACCTTTTCGGAATTCGGGCAACTATATGTTTGAAACGGCAGACAGGAGGTGAGATAATGGAGAAAATGATTACAAAGGAACTGGTGGAAACCACCTATCTCTGGTGTGCGGGACGGCTGGATAATTCCCACGATGCCGCCGATCTGGCACAGGAGATACTCTGCACGGCACTGCAGGAAATTCGCCGGGGAAGAAAGATCGATCACTTCCACGGCTGGTACTGGGGTATGGCGCAGAACCGCCTGCGGATGTATTTCCGCATGAAACGGCACGGCGCTGTTTCCCTGGATGCGACGGAGCAGCTCTTCATCCCCGATGATACAGCGGACGCGCTGCTTACGGCGGAGGAGATCGGCGAATTGAATCACGCGATTTCCCGTCTCTCCGCTATGCATCGGGAGATGATCATTCTCTACTATCTCCGCGGCATGAAGATCAGCGATATAGCGCGCACGCTGGATGTGCCCGAGGGCACCGTGAAACGCCGCCTGTTTGACGCGAAAAACGATATCCGAAAAGGAGTAACCGAGATGACAAATACAGGGAAATCCGCCTATGCACCGGCTGAGGTGAAGCTGAGCGGCGGCTATTCGATCCCCGATTACTGGAATATGATCAATGATCTGATGACGAAGCAGATTTTTGCCGTGTGTGCCTGTGAACCCCACACGATCCGCGAGATTGCCGATGAAATCGGCGTGGCACCCGTGTATTTTGAGGAAAAACTGCAGTGGCTTCTGGATAACGGATTTCTGAAAGAGCATGCCGCGGGACGGTATCTGACGGACTTCATTCTGTATCCCGCCGGAAAAAAGGCGGAATTTCAGGCTGCGCTGTCGGAAATCTATGAGACGGTCGGGGAAGAAGTGATCCGCGCGATCCGCTCCGTGGAAGATAAAATCCGCGCACTGGATTTTTACGGCAGTGATATGCCTGCGGGAAAACTGCTGTGGGTGTGGTGCGTCTGGGCAGGCAATATGCTCATGGAGGAGATGAACGCACTCTACCGGGGGAAATGGGCGTCTAAAGTACCGGAGAATAACGGTAAAACCTGGCGGCTCACCGGTACGGTGCAGTATCCGGAGGAGGAGATGCCTGCCGCTTCGCTGAAGATCGTGCCCGCACCGTGGAGCAATCTGCACCGGCCTTTCCGCACGTCCGGCTACCGATGGGTGGAGAGCGCCAATCTGTTTGAGGCGGAGCCATTTGATAACCGGGATTCCATCTTCGACGAGGGGAATATCGATCTGTTCATGCGAATCTATGACAATCCCCGGCTGGCTCTGACACCGAATGAGGAGGAGAATGCGGCAGGGCTGATCCGCGTCGGATTTCTTGCGCGCCGGGAGGACGGACTGTACCCCGCCATGCCGGTGATGTCGGCAAAGGTGCGGCAGGAGATACATGAAATTCTCCGCACAGCCATGTCGCCTATCGCCATGAAATACGCCTCCGCTGTGGGCGAGTGCGCCGAGCGGATGCTTCTGCCCGTCACCCGGGCGGATCTGCTGGAGGAATTCGTTCACTGGACTGTCAGCAGCGCATTCTTCCCCATCGGGTACATCTTCCGTTACGCCATGGATACACCCGGCGTTCTGGAAATTCCCGCGGACTACAGTACCTCCGCCGCCGGTTTTGCCGTGTGCTGGAGAAAATAACAGAAAATCCGCAGACGTTTCGTCTGCGGATTTATTATTATTTATTGGCAGCTGCGTCTCTTTCTCTGTCCAGCTTTGTGTTGCGGAAATACAGAACCACGTCAATGGCGATCATGATGAAGTTCAGTACGTAGAAGATCGCGCTGAGGAAGAAGATGAAACCGGAGGCGTCCATTGCAGTGAACTGAATGACCTTGCGGATGATGCCGACGGCATAACCGGCAAGAATGAAGATCTGGAAGAACAGGCTCTTGCCTTTGGCAGTACGGGATACGTACGATTTGCGGATGGAGAGCGGCCAGGAGAGACCGAAACAGAAAATGGTAATCGCTTCAAGAAGGTCGGTAAAGATTTCAAGTTCCATGGGAGTGTTTCCTTTCTGAAAGAAAAAATATATGATTGGGGAACTGTGCACAGAATATGCCGGTGAAGCCGAGGGGGATTCGTCAGAGGGTGATCGTCATGCCGTCGTAGGAGACGAGAAAGCCTTCCTTGCCGGCGACAGGCACGAAATCGTCATACACTACATGGGTGCCGTTGTGGGAATAGTGATTGCAGACGAAGATTGTCTCCGCATCCGCAGTGCCGATTTCGGTCATCCTTTCCCGTACCTGTACGTTTTCCGCCAGACCCATGTGTCCGATATAGCGGAGAGGCAGGCAGGCGTTGGTGCAGTCCAGGGATACCAGATCGAAGTGCGGCTTTGTCTTCTCGAAATATGCCCATACGTCATCGTGGAAATAGTGGGTGTCGTGGGCATAGAGTACTGTTTTTTCACCGTCGGAAATCATGTAGAAGAACGGTCCCGATTTCGGATCGTGGATGGCAGGCAGCGCCGTGATGGTGTATTTGCCGATCTGTGCCGGCTCAAAGGCTTTCAGCTCCGTGAAGGATGTCCGCTCATACTTGGCGAGTGCAGTCAGCTGGGGCTCAATGGCTTCGCCGACCTTATCCGAGCCGCAGAAGGTGATGTGGAAACCCTCCGGTACCTTGGCGGTGGTGGGAGTCAGATTGCCAATATCCGTCGGATAGAGATGATCGTGATGGGTGTGGGTGATCAGACAGGCGGAGAGCTTCAGTGTGTCGATCCTGTGCGTGATAAAATGTGCGTAGGTATCCGCGGGAAAATCGATCAGCAGAGTGCCGTCGATGATCGCCTGAGAGCGGGTGCGGATGGCACGTCCGCCGATTTCACGGGATTTTACGCAGTTGGGGCATCCGCAGAACAGGGCGGGAATCGCCTCCGCCGCGGCAGTGCCGAGGTATTGGAATTTCATGGTGTACTCCTTACTGTTCGTCCGTTCTTTGGATTATAGCGGATCAGACGCCGCAGAGACGGAATACCTCTGCATCAAAATATTCTTTTTCTTTCCCGGAGAGATAATCGTGTTCTCCGCCAGGGATTTCGATGTAGGTGATGTCCCGTCCTGCCTGACGCATGGCGGCAACAAAACGGTCACTGTGGTTTTTGAAGACGCAGCTATCCGCATCGCCGTGGAATACGGTGTAGGGAACATCCGGCAGTCTGTTCACCAGATGCAGGGGGGAGACTGTTCGGATAGCTTCGTCAAATGGGATGTCATACTGCCCGAAGGCGCTGTACAGGGAACAGGGGATATCCGCCTGTTCGCTGTAATGCGTGGGCAGATCGCACACGGGACAGTTGGCAATGCAGGCTGTCGGCGTGCGTTTTGCTTTGACCATGTAGGCGATGCTGGCGAGCCCGCCCATGCTGACACCCGTGGAAATCAGCGGAAGATCATCGGGCAGGGAATAGTGATCGTAAATCACGTCCAGAATTTCGTTCACATATGCCGCCGCCTGATCGTTCATCCACGACCAGGGATTGTAGTAGGGAAGCACGGTCAGAATGCCGCGCTTTCCGCAGAGAATGCCGTTCTGGCTTTCGCCGTCCTCACGGTCGGTGACGCCCAGTCCCAGGAACCAGAGTACGATGCCCCGGACTGGCTGCGTGCATACGTCGGAGTTTACATAGGCGAAATCCCGGATGTTGTCCCAGTTTATAATCTTATTCATTTGCAGATACCTCGATAAATTTATTAAATTTATTTGTCATCAAAAATGCCGGTGGAAAGATACCGTGATCCGGTATCGGGCAAAAGTACCGCGATGGTCTTGCCGCGGTTTTCTTCCCGTTTTGCCAGAGTGATCGCCGCGTGCAGTGCCGCGCCGGAGGATATGCCCGCGAGTACACCTTCCGTGCGCCCCAGCATCCGTGCGGCGGCATAGGCTTCCTCTGTGGTAACGGTGCAGATTTCGTCATAGACAGCCGTATCCAGAATCACCGGGACAAATCCTGCACCGATTCCCTGCAGTCCGTGTGCGCCGGCTTTGCCGCCGGAGAGTACGGGGGAATCCGCCGGCTCCACTGCCGTTATGCGGATCTGCGGATTCTGTTCCTTCAGATACCGACCCGTTCCGGTGATCGTGCCGCCGGTGCCGACACCGGCGACGAATATATCTACCTTGCCGTCCGTATCCTGCCAGATTTCAGGACCGGTGGAACGGTAATGCGCATCGGGATTGGCAGGGTTCACAAACTGACCTGCGATCAGCGCGCCGGGGATTGCAGCCGCCAGTTCTTCCGCTTTGGCAATACAGCCCGCCATGCCGGATTTTCCGTCGGAGAGTACCAGCTCCGCGCCGTAAGCACTCATCAGAAGCTGCCGCTCCCTCGACATGGTGTCGGGCATGACGATGATTACGCGGTAACCCCGTGCCGCGGCAACGGCGGCAAGACCGATGCCCGTATTGCCCGATGTGGGCTCAATGATGACGGAGTCAGCGTTCAGCTTTCCCTCCGCTTCGGCGGTTTCGATCATGGCGAGAGCCACGCGGTCCTTGACGGAACCTGCCGGATTCATGCATTCCAGCTTGGCGAGGATTCTGGCAGGGAGTGCCAGCTCTTTCTCCACGCGGCACAACTCCATCAGCGGCGTTCTGCCGATCAGCTGATCAACGGATGTATAGATATTGGACATAACTGCTCCTTTTTTCTCCGCGTGTAATGCGATGCGGGGAAGGTATTGAACACCCTCCCCGCAACTCTGTATGTTTTAAGCAAAAATCTGACGCAGATATGCGATGGATTCTTCTGTGCAGGGGACAAAATCACCGGGGCAGCCGCCCTCAATGCTCATGCGGCAGCTGTATCCGCCAGCTTTCAGAGCCTGTGCCAGCGGTCCGTAATCGTGACCGTCATCCGGCATCGGATACTTGCGGTCGGGAGATGCAATATGCGTATGGCGCAGAATGTCTGCGTTGTCCACGAGTACCTGCAGATCTTCTTTTGCATCCATAACGTGATAGTAGTCAGCCAGAAGAAGAATATTCGGATGAGCCACGCGGCGGCAGATCTCCGCGCCTTCGCTGACACGGTTCAGATAGTTTGCCTCGAAAGCTCTCAGCGGCTCAAGCACGATGGTGGTGCCGGTGGTTTTTGCCACATCGCCTGCAACTACGATTGCTTCCTCAAACTGCTTCAGACAGGTCTCACGGTCATCGCCCTCGGCGATGTTGCGGGACTTGCTGCTGCCCAGAACGCAGGTGAAAATTCCCAGATAAGCGGCATTGTTCAAAGCGCGTTTGGTGTACTCAGCAACCTTGGCGGGATCGTATTCTGCTCCGCAGAGACGAACCTCAGCGGGGAAGAATCCGTTGGTTGCTTCGGCGGGCGTTCCGCAGGAATCCAGCAGATCTTTGACGTTTTTCAGTTCTTCGTCCGTCATTTTCTGGACGTTGGATAGGTTCAGCTCAACATAATCCAGTGTGCCGGGTTTCAGTTTGGCAACTTTCTCGGGGGCAGTACAGATTCCGAATTTCATGGGATTCCTCCTGAACAGTAAGAAAATGATTTATGTATATGTTTTTATCTTCGGGTTTCCGGATAACGCTGTTTTTTGCATTCCAGTTTATGATACCATAAAATACATATAAAATCAAGATGCGGAGAAAATTTTATCTTCTTGTGCGGAATTTTTCCACGCCAATCGTCGGCGGTTTTCTTGACACAGGGATGATTTTATGATACACTGGTACAAACGGCAAAAATGCTATGTTTTATAATAAAGGAGAGACCCATGACACAGCTGACATTTGATCTGAGTGCCCACGGCGGAAAAATCAAGCCGATGAACGCGGTCAACAACGGACCGACCGATCCCGGCGTACGCAAAGTAAAGACGAATTTCGATGCTTACAAAGCCGCACAGTTTCCCTTCGCACGGAATCACGATGCTTCTTTCTTCACCGGATACGGCGGAGAGCATATCGTGGATGTGCACCGCATTTTCAAGGATTTCAAAGCGGATGAAAACGATCCCGCCTCCTATATTTTTGAGCCGACGGATGCATATCTGAAAAATACGCTGGCAGCAGGTACGAAGATCTTCTACCGCCTCGGCGCATCCATTGAGCACCGCTATAAATACGGTACCCGCGTGCCGGCGGATATGGCAAAATGGGCGCGGATCTGTGAACATATTATCCGCCATTACAACGAAGGCTGGGCGGACGGTTTCCACTATAACATCGAATACTGGGAAATCTGGAACGAGCCGGACTGCCGCAATGCGGACGGATCCAATCCCTGCTGGCAGGGGACGGATGAGGAGTTTATTGAGCTGTATTCCATTACAGCAAAACATCTGAAATCCTGCTTTCCCCATCTGAAAATCGGCGGTCCCGCATTCTGTACCGGCTGGATTCTGGATATTCCGTTTTATTCCCGTTTTCTTGAAACTGTCGCACGGGACAATGTGCCCCTGGATTTCTTCTCCTACCACTGGTACGGTAAGGAACTGTCCGGGCTGGAGAAGGCAATCCGTGCTGTGCAGACGGGACTGGATCACTTCGGACTCGGCGATCGGGAAAAGATCCTGAACGAGTGGAACTACATCCGCGGCTGGCAGGCGGAAAACTGGGATTATTCTATGGAGACGGAGAAGAATCTGAAGGGTTCCGCATTTGTCGCCGGAGCGATGTGCGTGGGTCAGGCACTGCCGCTGGATATGCTCATGTATTACGACGCCCGTCCCTGCACCATGAACGGTCTGTTCGCGGCGAACACTTATGTGCCGCTGAAGCCTTATTATGCCTTTATCATGTTCCGTGAACTGGCGGCGCTGGGGACACAGATCCCCGCACCGCATCAGGTGGAGGATATCTACAGCTGCGCGGCTGCCGATGAAAAGAGCGCCGCCGTGATGCTGTCCTATTACACCGAGGATGACAGTGCATCCGATACCGATGTGCGCGTGGAATTTACCAATGCGGGCGGTGCGAAGAAAGTCACCTGCCTTGTACTGGATCAGGAGCATGATCTGGTGCCGGTCCGTGAGGAGATCTTCACCGCGGACACCTTTGCGCTGCAGCTGCATATGCCGCTGCATTCCTCCGCACTGATCAGAATTGAATCTGTAAAATAAAAATAAGGAGACAACTGCCATGATTATGAAAACTGCCTATCCTCAGCCGGATTTCGCCCGCAGCGAATGGCTGAATCTCAACGGTACGTGGGATTTTTCCTTTGACGAGCCCATCTATGACCGCACGATTGAAGTGCCCTATCCCTGGGGATCTCCTCTGTCCGGTATTAATGAATCCAAAGACGGTACCGGTTTCTACCGCCGCCGCGTGTGCTGGAATCCCGCAGGTGAGAAGATTTTCCTTATCTTCGGTGCTGTGGATTACACCTGTGAGGTTTCCGTCAACGGCACGGCTATCGGCTCACACAAAGGCGGCTACGCCCGCTTTGAGTTTGACGTGACGGAAATATGGAACCGGACGGGTGAGAATGAGATCGCCGTATCCGCCACGGATACCGCACAGCGCAGTCAGACCTACGGCAAGCAGGGCTACGGCGATGCCCGCGGCATCTGGCAGACCGCATGGCTGGAATCCCGTCCGGCGGCGTACATCAAATCCTTCTTCGTGCAGACGAAGCTGGACGGCACCGTCACCTATGATGCGGAGATGTCCGACGCGGCAGAGGGCAAAATCCTGTGTGCCGATTTTGCCGGTATTCACGCTGAAGCACAGGTAAAGGACGGCAAGGCGCAGATTCAGATGAACATAGAGAATCCCGCGCTCTGGTCCCCGGAGGATCCGTATCTGTATGAGGGCACGCTGACGCTGGGGGAGGATACGGTTTCCACTTATTTCGGCATCCGCGAGATCGGTACGGGAAAATTCGGTATCAAAAACCGCAATTACATCACACTCAACGGTAAGCCCTACTACATCAACGGTGTGCTGGATCAGTCCTTCAATCCAAAGGGATTCTTCACACTCCCCTCTGATGATGACTGCCGGGAGGAGATTCTGCGCCTGAAGCGCATCGGTATCAATATGGCGCGCATCCACATCAAGGCAGAGGAACCGCTGAAGCTGTACTGGGCGGATAAGCTGGGTCTGCTGATCATGGAAGATCTCCCCTGCTTCTGGGGCAATCCGGAACCGGAGACTATGGCGCAGTACGAGCGCGAGTTGGACTGGCAGATCCTGCGTGACCGCAATCATCCGTCCATCTTCTACTGGGTGGTCTTCAACGAGACATGGGGACTGTTCACCAAGTGGAAAGATGGCGAGGAAAAGGATTGCCGTGAATACAAAAAAGAGACTGCCGAATGGGTGGTCAAGTGCTGCGGCCGCGTAAAGGAACTGGATCCTACCCGTCTTGTGGAGGATAACTCTCCCTGTCAGTGGGATCACACCGTAACGGACGTGAATACATGGCATTTCTACTCCAACGGCTATGAGAGAGTCAAGGGCGTTGTGGATAAATTCTGCGATAACGCCTACGTCGGTTCTCAGTTCAACTACAAAGAGGGCTATACCATGGCGGACGTGCCCTGCATGAACAGCGAATGCGGCAATGTATGGGGCATCCAGGGCAGCGCCGGCGAGAGTGATATCTCCTGGCAGTACAAGTACATGATGAACGAGTTCCGTCTCCACGATAAGCTCTGTGGATTCGTGTTCACGGAGTTCCACGACGTGGTGAACGAGTTCAACGGCTATTATAAGATCGACAACGGCGATAAGGATTTCGGCTACAGCGAATACGGTACGTCTCTGAAGGATCTCCATTCCCAGGATTATCTGGGCGCGGATTTTGCTCCGATGACCACGCTGGAGCCGGGGGATGTGGCAACGGTACCGCTGTTCGGCTCCAGCTTCACAGATGAGCGCCACGGACGTACTCTGCAGATCATCTGGCAGCTGACCGTGCTTGATCCCATCGACGGTGACTACGTGGCGGAGAGCGGCGATTACAGCATCGTCTGGAGCGGCTACGGCACATTCCCCGCAGGGGAGATCACCGTGGAGATGCCCGATCACGACGGTACGGCTATGCTCTCCTGGGCACTGCTTGACGGCGGTGAAACGGTTATGCAGAACGGTATTCTCTTTGATATTGACGGTGGTCGTGAAGATGCCCTGGTGATTGAGCCGCAGACTCTGACCGCTTCCGGCTGGGAACGTTCCTTTACCGCGCAGGAAGGCAATAAACTGAACGGTCTCGGCGCAGGTGAATTTACTGCGGAGATCAGCGTGGCGGATATTCCCGATATCGCCGACGCGGACAATCTGCGTCTGGTCTTTGAAGCATCCACCCGTGCGCCCATGAGCCACGATTATCCCGATGGAAACACCGAGGAAAAGGTGGATCTCAATTACATGCTTGGCTACCGCTGTGATCCCGGTGCGAACCGCAATTCCTTCCCGCAGACGGATGCGCGGACGAATCCCGGCACGCTGGAAGTGCTGCTTGACGGTGAGAGCATCGGCACGTTCTTCCTCGCCGACTGCCCGGCAGATTCCCGCGGTGCTCTGTCCCATCACTATCAGGCAGTGGACAATCTGCTGGATGAGGCAGGCAGCTACGGCTATCTCTGCGAGACGCTGATCCCCTCGGCAATGCTTCTGAAGCTGAAGCAGAAGGAGAGGGTCACTCTGACGCTCCGTGCTTCTCAGGGAAGCGGACTCTCCCTCTTCGGACGCCGCAGCGGCCGCTACGGCATCGGTATTGTGCTGAGAGCGGAAGGCTGATATAAAAACAGGGGCTGTTGCAAATATGGGAATTATCCCCATATTTGCAACAGCCCGCCCGTAATGTCCCCATGAAATGGGGACATTACGGGAAATTCCGTAGGAATT
>SVTS01000139.1 GCA_015063645.1 Oscillospiraceae bacterium
CGAACCGATTCCAGTCCACTTCCTTCGGCAGAAAGCCTGCCGCCTCGAATTTCGGCAGCAGAACGGGATCAGCCAGCACCGCATCCTCCGGCAGCCATGCTTTCATGGGCGTGCCGCCCCAGGCGGCATTCAGAATACCTACAGGAATCCGATCACGGAAATAGTGCGTCAGCTCTTTCAGGAATGCAGTGCCGCAGGCGGATGCCGCACGCATCAGCGCACGGTTGTCCGCCGTGCACCAGTTTCCGCCCAGTGCATCGGAGGGGGTGCGCGGAAACTGCGCCGCGTTGCGTCCCTCGGGATAATCCTGGACAAATACGCGGATCGGCAGACCGGCAAGCGTGTCCAGATAGGTATCACATCCGGGCATGGTCACATTGGCGAAGGACATATTGGACTGTCCGGAGGCGAGCCACAGCTCACCGAAGAGAATATTTTCGAGCAGCAGCGTGTTGCCGTCATGCAGGCGGATTGAGTATTCCTGCATGGAAGCGGCAGGCGTATGGATCTCTGCTTCAAAGCGTCCGTCGGATACGGCAGATACAGTCTCTTCTATGGTGCGTCCGTCCAGCATCAGACGGACGGTAACGGAAAATCCGTCGGAATATCCGCGGATGGTCAGCGTGGAATTCTGCTGGAACAGAGCGCCCGAGGCGAATACAGATGGCAGTCGGATCATAATACTGGTACGGGATACTTCCCGTCTCCTTTACTGAAATTCATTATTGGATGGATCAGAGAATGCCGGGCGTGACGATAGCCGGATATCTCTGGCGGAAGCCTCTTTGGTTCCGTCCTTATACCACTGCACCAAAAAAAGCAATTCTGATCATAGTTATTTACCCTGTCAGATGTTCATCAGTACGGCGGCGATACGTTTTGTTGCTTCACCCAGAGAAGAGAGATACGCGAATTCGTCAAAGGAGTGATTATTACCGCCCCATGCGCCCATATTGTCCACACAGGGAATACCTGCTGCGGTAACATATGCTGCATCGGAACCGCCGGTACCCTTTGACATAGCGCAGCGGGACATGCCGCAGGTTTCCCAGATATCGTTCATCTTATCCAGCAGTTGTACATTGCGCTCACAGTATTCCATGGCAACGCGGCAGCCGGGTTTGTTGACTTCCGTGGTGCATCCGGGAACAAAGACCTGCGCGGCGAGCTTCTGTGTGTACTCCCGCATCCAGTTCAGCTGCTCCGCGTTGGCAAAACGGACATTTGCCTTGAAGGTACATTTCCCGGGGACAATATTGGAGAGTGTACCGCCTTCAATCACGCTGCAGCAGCAGGTGAGACCGTCCACGTCCTTGATCTTTTCCAGCTCAATGATTTTGTGCGCCGCTTCCAGAATGGCGTTGGCGCCTTCCGTGGCGCATTTGGAGGAATGTGCTTCCTTACCCGTTACGGTGAAAATAAAATTGGAGATTCCCTTGCGCACCAGACAGATTTCACCGGGTGTGCTGCCTTCCAAATTCAGAAAGGCGACGGAATCCTTCGCTTTTTCGCAGATAAAACGGATCGTCTCTTTTTTGCTGATACCGCTGCCCACTTCTTCGTCGCTCTGCAGAAGCAGATGAACGGGACGGTCACGGAATCCGCACTGATGCAGTGCGTCCATGGCGAGGAATCCCATAACGATACCGCCTTTGCAGTCGCATACGCCGGGGCCGTATATCTTTTCTGCATCCCGGTGCACTGCGGGCGTGCCGAAAGAACCCACCGCGTGGACAGTGTCCATATGTCCCGAGATGCTGACAGGCATTCCTGCCGCGTCCGGATTCATCGTAATGCAGACGGCGTTGCCGGCGACAGCCTGTTCACATACTTCCACTTTCCAGCCCCGTTCTTCAGCCATGCGGATGAAGTAATTGCTGACGGCATCCACACCCGCCTTGTGGGAAGTGGGACTCTCGATATTGCAGACATCCTCCCATACCTGTACATAGCGGTCATAGAGGCTGTCGATTTTTTCAAATATATCTCTGAAGTTCATGACGGTATCTCCCTTGTCTGGATTTGTTTGGCTATATTATAGCACAGATTCCACCGCAGGGCAAGCTGAATCTATTGACTTTTTCCATAAAAAGCAGTATAATATCCTCATCCCCATCCAAATCAAAATTCCGGAGGAAAAATATGCTTTTCGTTATTGAAAATGACGCGCTCAAGGTGAGCGTGGATTCCATGGGCTGTGAGATCGTTTCCATCGTCGGCAAGAAGGACGGAAATGAATATCTCTGGGGCGGCAACGCCGAATTCTGGGCACAGCATGCGCCCACCATGTTCCCGATCTGCGGACGCCTGCAGGACGGCAAATATACCTATCGAGGAAAAACCTATGAGATGAATCTCCACGGTTTTGCACGTCATGCTGAATTCACCATCGGTGAGAAGACCCCTGCGTCCATTTCCATGACGCTTACCGATAACGAGACGATTTATGCTTCTTATCCTTTCCACTTCGCTTTCACCATCACCCATACGCTGGACGGCGATACCATCCGTACCGCTTACACTGTAGAGAACAAGAGCGATGTTCCCATGCCGTACGCTGTCGGCGGTCATCCGGGCTACAATCTGCCTCTGGGCGGTGTCGGTACCTTTGAGGACTGCTACATCGAATTTGATTATGAAGCTCCCGCGCACAGCCTGGTCATGACCGAGCGCTGCCTGCTGACTGAGGATACCAAGCCCTTTGCACTGCAGGACGGCACTAAGCTGGATCTGCATCACGGTCTGTTTGACAACGACGCGATTTTCCTTGTGAATATGGCTAAGGGTGTTACTCTGAAATCCAAAGTTTCCGATAAGTTTGTCGCCATGAAGTATGACGACATGAAGTATGTCGGACTCTGGCATAAGCCGCACACCGAGGCTCCCTATATGTGCATTGAGCCCTGGACCAGCGTTCCCGCTTATGACGGTAAGGTAGACGATCTGGAAACCAAGCGTGATCTGGCACACCTGGGTGCGGGCGAGGTCGCCCACCTGGGCTACAGCATTACCATCGGTCAGTGAGGAAAGCATATGAAACTGGCTGAAGCACTGCACCTCCGTGCCGATCTGCAGAAACGTATCGCCCAGCTGGGCGACCGGCTGAACAATAATGCCCGTGTGCAGGAAGGCGATGAGCCTGCCGAGGATCCGGCAGTTCTGCTGGCAGAACTGGATGCGGATACAGCAGAACTTGCCCGACTGATCACCGCGATCAACCTGACCAACAGCCGTACCGTTTCGGATGGCGTTACCCTTACCGCCATGATTGCGGAAAAAGATGCGCTGTCGCTGAAAATCTCCCTTCTGCGGAATTTTATCGCACAGGCAAGCGGGAAGGTGGATCGCTATTCCGCCAAGGAAATCCGTATCTGCAGTACCGTAAATGTCCGGGATGAGCAGAAGAAACTGGATCTGCTGTCCAAAACTCTGCGCGAGCTGGATGTAAAGATCCAGGGACTCAACTGGAACACCGATCTCATCGAATAATCAAGCCGGTAGCCGGACGGGCGGGCATGACCCCTGCGGCGGGGAAAGCCGCAATTGCATCGCGGAGCGGAGCGTGACGCACAAGGATGAAAACGCTCATCAATGTTACATCTGCATCCGGTATTGTTTACTGTTACTACCATCATGCCGACGGGCGGTGAGGGCGGGATCGGGGATATAAGAAAGACGAAGGACGGGCGTTTTCGCCCGTCCTTGGCATATTCATTCGCTTGTACTGTGAAAAGGGGCTGTTGCAAATATGGGAATTATCCCCATATTTGCAACAGCCCGCCCGTAATGTCCCCATGAAATGGGGACATTACGGGAAATTCCGTAGGA
>SVTS01000035.1 GCA_015063645.1 Oscillospiraceae bacterium
GGGCAAAAAACGGAAACGCTCGCCACAAATTCCTACGGAATTTCCCGTAATGTCCCCATTTCATGGGGACATTACGGGTGGGCTGTTGCAAATATGGGGATAATTCCCATATTTGCAACAGCCCCTTTATAACGCAAGATATTTCCGCAGGGCTATAAGGTGCATGAGAAAGATATTCTCCGGCTCATTCTGCACGATGCTGCGTATCTCCTCCACGGATATCCAGCGGATATTCTGTGCCTCATCCGTTTCGGCGGCGATATTTCCCTCCGCCTCGCAGAGAAATGTGTGAACAATGATGGAATAGGCACCGCTCAGATTCTGTGTTATACAGAACGGTGTAAATGACAGAATCGTATTTCCGCCTGCATCTGCATATACAGCCGATTCTTCTCCGTGATTTTTTGTGACACGAAGCCCGGTTTCCTCGGCAACTTCCCGCCTCAGAGCGGTGAAAATATTCTCGTATTCCCGGATTTTCCCGCCGGGGATCTCGAGAAGACCGTTGGTCTCACCGCCGTCTGCCTTCTGCCTGGTCTGCATGAGCATATATTCTTTTCCGTTCTCCGTTTTCACAATGACAGCACAAACACAGGGCTTTGCAAATTTTTCCGCCATACCGATTTCCTCGTTTCACTGATCTGACTGCATCAGTATAGCACAGAAATATGAACAAATCTTCCTTTTCACCCATTCTCCCGCAGAACCTGCCGCATAGCATCAGCAAAGGCGTGCACTTCCCTCTCTGTATTCATCGCACCGAAGCTGACGCGGATGCATCCGTCCCGCTCCGTTCCCAGCGCCCGATGCGCCAGCGGCGCGCAGTGATAACCGGCACGGACACAGATTCCCCGGCAATCCAGCGCATCGGCTGCGGCAGCCGGGGACAGATTACGCACCGTAAAGGACAGCAGCGGACCGGGCGTATCGTCCGCCGGGATAATCCGCGGCATATCCGCCAGCCTATCTGCCAGCAGATGCCACAGCCGGCATTCATGCTCGCGAATGGAATCCATGCCTGCCTGCGTAACGAAACGGATTCCGGCCTCCAGCCCTGCGATAGCGGGCGTGGGCAGCGTTCCCGCTTCAAAATGCTCCGGTACTTCCTCAGGCATGCGGGTATCCGCCGAATGCACGCCGCTTCCGCCTTCAATCAACGTTTTTCCGACAGGACAGTTTTCACCCAGAATCATCATGCCGCATCCCTGCGGACCGTACAATCCCTTATGTCCCGGCACGCAGAGGATATCGATCTGCATCCGCTCCGCATGGATGGGCAGAATCCCTGCACTCTGGGCGGCATCCAGAATGAAAAGAATCCCCTTCTCCCGGCAGAGTGCGCCAATCTGCTCCGCAGGCACAGTGATACCCGCAATATTGGACATATGGGCGCAGACAAGCACACGGGTATTCGGACGGATCAGGGAACGGATCTCCGCCAGCAGTGCGTCCGGATGCTGCTTCATATGGAAGCGGCTGCAGGTAATTCCTTTCTCTTCCAGTGCCGTCAGAGGACGGACGGTTGCATTGTGTTCCATATCGCCGGAGATCACATGATCCCCCGGACGCAGGACACTTTTCAGTGCCATATTCAGCGCGTAGGTGGTATTCATGGTGAATATGACCCGTCCCGGGTCCGACACCCCGAAGAAATCTGCCGCCCGGAACCGGCAGGAATAAACAACCTCCGCGGCACGCAGAGCGGCAGTATGGGATCCTCTCCCCGGATTTCCGCCGGCACAGCGCATGCAGGCGAGCATCGCCGCGCCCACTGCGGGCGGTTTGGGAAATGTGGTTGCGGCATTATCCAAATAAATCATTTGCCGCCTCCGCCGAGGACAGTTCCCCATGGGATTTTCTTCTCACTGAGACAGCGCAGTGCCTCATCCCGCGTCTGCGCGGAAAAACGCAGACCGTAGGCACACCCCCGCTGTGTCAGGGACGGATCCAGACTGACGATTTCCGCGAGGATCCCACGCGCATCCAGCGCGCTCTTCCCCCGCATCGCCAGCGTCATTGTTTTCATTGTGGCAATCAGCATAATTCACTCCCGATAGTACAGATGTGCTATCAGTATATGCTGCATTCCGCAGGAGGGTACAGCGAACAGAATCAGGAATTCTTCTCGGATTCGCTGCGCTCAATCTTTCTGTTCCAGCGGCGGATCAACGCACGGATCACCAGAATCACCGCCAGAATAATCAGCGCCCAGATCACAATATACGGGGAGTTGGCCGCGATATCCACCGTCAGATCCTTGGCATCTTCCACGATATCGTCTACGGTACGCATGAATCCGTTCACAATACGGCTTCCCAGCGTCTGTTCCACTACGATCGTTTCCCTCTGCACTTCGTTGACGTAGATATTTACGGTACTGTACGCAACCAGATTATCGTAATTATTCAGCTGTGTCTTATAGGACTCAATCTGATACAGCACTTCCGTAATGCGGCTCTGCACGCTGATCACGTCCTTCAGATCCGTACACTTTTCAAGGATACCGATCAGGGTATCGTACTCACTGCGGAGCGCTTTCATGTGGCTTTCCATATCATAATAGGAGAGCGTCACATCATTTGTGTTCTCCGAGCGCATCACCACGTTGGCAATTTCGGATACACCGGAGCAGAAGCTGTCCAGCGCATCTGCCGGGATGCGTGCGGTTACGGAAGCATGGCGGTTGGATCCGCTGCCGCGCATAGAGGAGTTCTGGATATAGCCGCCGCAGGCACTGATCTGCGCCTCAAGAGAAAGAATAAAGTTATCGTATTCTTTCGTCTCAAGCTCCATGGTGACGTTTTTGATCAATTTTCTCGCGGAATCGGACCTGGTGTTATTCCCGCTTCCGTTGTTTTTGCTGTTCGCGGTAGAGGAAGAAGGCTTTTGAGCAGATGAGAGAGCTCCGGATGAACCTGTTGCGGAATCATAAAACATATCCGCCGCAGCCGAGGTTTCCATCTCCATATAGGATTCCATTGGGGCATCCTTATAGTTGAACGCTTCATCCATCGCCGCATCCCTTGCGGCACAGGATGCGAGGGAAAGCATAAGTAATGTGGTACAAAAAAGGCTGATGCATGCAAGTCTGGATTTCTTCATTATGAATTTCCTCCTGTATTTGGGTTTCATCCATAATAACGACATTGCCGCTGCGATATTACAGGCAAAAACACTTTTTTTGAAAAAAATACCCGCCCGAGCAGGAAACACTCTTCCGATGGCAAATAATAACCACATAAAATCAGAAATGTTATGCATATTTCCCATTGACATTGAGGCGGATAAGAGGTATAATAGTACCCATCGGGCGTAAACCGACAGAATACCATTATTTTCATCCACGAAAGGATCCGTTATGAACAGAGTTTACAATTTTTCCGCAGGACCTTCCATGCTCCCCATGCCTGTGCTGGAGACCGCACAGCGCGATCTGCTTGCCTATGGCGATTCCGGCATGTCCGTTATGGAGATGAGCCACCGCTCTCCTGCGTTTGAATCCATTATTGCCGATGCGGAAGCAAAGCTCCGTCAGGTAATGGAGATTCCGGACAATTATAAAGTGCTCTTCCTGCAGGGCGGTGCCTCCACTCAGTTTGCCGCTGTTCCGCTGAATCTGATGAACAAGAACAGGAAAGCGGATTACATTCTCTCCGGTCAGTTCTCCACAAAGGCGTACCAGGAAGCGCAGAAATACGGCGATGCAGTGGCAGCGGCATCCTCCAAAGATGTGAATTTCTCCCGTATTCCGGAAACCACCCGCGCATCTTTCCGTCCCGATGCGGATTACGTCCACATTTGCTACAACAACACCATCTACGGCACCAGATTCAACTACATTCCCGACACCGGGGATATCCCGCTGGTGGCGGATATGTCCTCCTGCATTCTCTCCGAACCTGTGGATGTTTCCAGATTCGGTATGATCTACGCAGGCGCGCAGAAGAATATGGCTCCCGCCGGTCTGACTGTTGTCATCATCCGCGAGGATCTGCTGGGCAATGCCCGTCCCGACACCCCCGCCATGCTGGATTACAAGATTGCCGCCGAAAACGATTCCATGTACAACACGCCTCCCTGCTGGCCGATCTATGTGGCAGGTCTGGTATATGACTGGATTCTGGAGCTGGGCGGGCTGGATGCCATGAAAGCGATCAACGAAAAGAAGGCTGCCATCCTCTACGATTATCTGGACAGCCAGGATTACTACCTCGCTCCCGTGGAAAAGGCAAGCCGCTCCATGATGAACGTCACATTCGTCACGGGCAATGAAGATCTGGATAAGAAATTCCCGAAAGAAGCCGCCGCCGCAGGTCTTGTGAATCTGAAAGGACACCGCTCCGTGGGCGGTATGCGCGCTTCCATCTATAACGCAATGCCCGTCGAGGGTGTGGAAAAACTCGTGGCGTTCATGAAAGACTTCGCCGCAAAGAACCCGAAATAAGGAGAGTATTATCATGGCAAAGATTCAGCTTCTCAACAAAATCGCTCCCGTCGGACTGGCACAGTTCGATGCGAAATATGAGATCGGCGAGGACATCACCTCCCCTGACGCCATCCTTGTCCGCTCCGCCGTGATGCACGAGATGGAGCTTAATCCCAATCTGAAAGCCATCGGCCGCGCAGGCGCGGGAGTAAACAATATTCCCGTGGAAAACTGCGCGGATGCGGGCATCGTGGTATTCAACACCCCCGGTGCCAACGCCAACGGCGTAAAAGAGCTGACTGTCGCCGCCCTGATGCTGGCATCCCGCGATATCGTGGGCGGTGTTCAGTGGGCGAATTCTCTGACGGATGACGTGGCAAAATCCGTGGAAAAAGGCAAATCCGCTTTCGGCGGCTGTGAGATCGAGGGCAAGACGCTGGGCGTCATCGGTCTTGGCGCCATCGGCGGCATGGTGGCAAACGCCGCCAAATCACTCGGCATGCACGTCATCGGATGCGATCCGTACATCACCATCGACGGTGCATGGCATCTCTCCCGCGCCATCGAAAAAGCGGCGGATTATGAGGAGATTTACGAAAAAGCGGATTATATTACCCTCCACGTCCCCGCTACTCCCCAGACGAAGAACATGATCTGTGCCGAAACTATCGCAAAAATGAAAGACGGCGTACGCATCATCAATCTCGCCCGTGCGGATCTGGTGAATGCAGCGGATCTGAAAGAAGCCCTCTCCACCGGCAAGGTTGCCAGTTACGTAACCGACTTCCCCACCGAAGAGACCATCGGCGTAAAAGGCATCGTGGCGATTCCCCATCTTGGTGCCTCCACGGAAGAAAGTGAAGATAACTGTGCCGTTATGGCGGCACGGGAGATTATCGACTATCTGGAAAACGGCAACATCAAAAACAGCGTGAATTTCCCGAACATCCAGCTGCCACGCACCGAAGCACACCGATTTGTGATCCTGCACAGAAATATCCCCAACATGATCTCCCAGATCTCCGGCGCATTCGCCGCAGAAAACTGCAACATCGAACATCTGATGAACGCCTCCAAGGGAGATTATGCCTGCACTGCCGCTGAAACCAACGCGGAAATCTCCGATACAGCGCTTGGCAAAATCGCCGCCATCGACGGTATTATCCGCGTAATCCGCATCGCCTGACGTTTCCCGAAACGGATATGAAACGAAAGTTTCATATCCGTTTTTTTCTTCCTTTTCACCAGTGCCATAATGAATTAACAATTTACCTGTGGATTTGCAAGAAAAAAATGGTATAATATTTGTCACAAAATGTCAAAACTGAGGCAGGAATTCATTTATGTACATGATGCGGCAATATACCTCACAGAATGTCTATGACGCGCTTCAGGACAGACTGCGGTTTCTTTTTGAGGAATTTGATAATATTTTTATCTCATTTTCAGGCGGTAAAGACAGCGGAGTTCTTCTGAACATGCTGCTGCATTTCCGGAAAAAATATTATCCCGACAGAACAATCGGCGTTTTCCACCAGGATTTTGAGGCACAGTACGCCGTCACAACCGAATATGTGGAACGCACCTTTGAGCGCATCAGGGATGAGGTAGAACCGTACTGGGTATGCCTGCCCATGGCAACCCGCACAGCACTGAGCAGTTATCAGATGTACTGGTATCCCTGGGATGACACCAAAGAAAGCGCCTGGTGCAGACCAATGCCCCAGTATCCGTATGTAATCAATCTGCAGAACAATCCCATCACCACCTACCGCTACAAAATGCATCAGGAGGATCTGGCGAAGCAGTTCGGCAGATGGTACCGCATCTCCCACGGCAACGGAAAAACGGTATGCCTGCTTGGCATCCGTGCCGAGGAATCCATGCAGCGCTACAGCGGATTCATCAACAAAAAGTACGGCTATAAGGAGCAGTGCTGGATCAGCCGACAGTTCAAGGACGTATGGGCTGCTTCCCCGATTTATGACTGGACAAACAGCGATGTCTGGCATGCATACGCCGCGTTTGGCTACGATTACAACAAACTCTACGATCTCTATTACATGGCGGGACTCAAGCCGGATCAGATGCGTGTCGCCTCTCCGTTCAATGATTATGCCAAGGACAGCCTCCATCTGTACCGCGTACTGGATCCGGTCATGTGGTCCAAGCTGGTCGGACGCGTGAAGGGTGCCAATTTCGGCGCCATTTACGGACGGACAAAGGCCATGGGATACCGGAATCTGACGCTGCCGGCGGGGCACACCTGGGAATCCTACACAAAATTCCTGCTCGACACCCTTCCTCCGCGGCTGAGAAACAATTACATCGCAAAGTTCAAAACCTCCATTGAATTCTGGCACAAAACCGGCGGCGGACTCGAGGAACATGTCATTCAGGAGCTGATAGACCGCGGATACAACATACGCCGAAACGGTGTATCCAATTACACCGTCATGAAAAATTCCCGCGTTGTTTTCCTCGGAAAAATCCCCGATCACACAGACGATATCAAATCCACCAAGGATATCCCCAGCTGGAAGCGGATGTGCTTCTGCATTCTGAAAAACGATCACATATGCCGCTTCATGGGCTTCGGTATGACACGGGAGCAGCAGAAAAACATTGATATTCTGAAAGAAAAATACAGCAAGGTAGGTGAATAAAATGGCATTTGTCAGTCCTGTATACAATGTAATTGCTGTACCGATTGAGAAAATTGTCCCCAATACATACAATCCCAATGCGGTAGCGCCGCCGGAAATGAAGCTGCTCTACGACAGCATCAAGGAAGACGGATACACCATGCCCATTGTCTGCTACTATGTCAGGGAAAATGATACATATATTATCGTGGACGGATTCCACCGCTACCGCGTTATGCTGGAGCATCCGGATATCCGCGCCCGTGAAGGCGGCATGCTGCCGGTTACGGTGATCAACAAGTCTCTGGATAATCGGATGGCAAGTACGATTCGTCACAACCGCGCCCGCGGCTCCCACGATGTGGATCTGATGAGCAATATTGTAAAAGAACTGCATGAGCTGGGCAGATCGGATGCATGGATTTCCAAACACCTCGGCATGGACAAAGACGAGATTCTACGCCTGAAGCAGGTAACCGGTCTTGCGGCACTGTTCAAGGATATTCAGTTCGGCAGAGCCTGGATTCCCACAGAGGATACCTATTACACGGAAGAGGCGAAAGCCGACTGTGAGGAGCTTGCGGAAGAAGAAAAAGAAACTGCGGAAATTTTTATGTAAAAAAAGGACATTCCGACAGACGGAATGTCCTTTTTGGTTTTATTCTACGATCTTACGCGCTTCGATGTAATACCGCTTGCTGCGGGCTTCGCCCATGGAGAATGTTTTGCGCGGGAGTGTGCCATGAGCACGGACATAGGGAAACAGCTCTTCCTTTGCCATACCGTCAAAGAGGAATCCGACGCATCCGTCCCGCTTGGCAAGTGCAATCAGCGATGATTCATCGTGAATGTAATCGCATTTTACTCCCGGATGTGCATCGATATAGGCATCAATGAATTCCTGCAGGGTACCGACGGTCAGTGCATGGGCGGGTGTGGTAAAGGACACTTCCCTCTCCTCCGAGGCGGTAACGATCTGCACATGCTGATCACCCTCGCCTCCGTCCGCAGTCACCTGCGCCAGTGCGCCAAGGAAATCCGCCGGATCGCAGTCGGTGACCACACGGTAGATCGGCTCGAAATCCAGTGCGGGATCACTCAGCGCAACCAGTTCCACCAGTGCCCAGCGGGCAGGATGCTGCAGCGCCGTATCGCCCATTTTTTCTTTCAGATTCATATAATGCGCCCGCGCGGATGCCAGGGAATGATTTCCGTCGCCCATAGCGTAGACAAGATCTCCTGCACGTGCAGCTTCATATGCGGCAATCTTCGCTGTAACCGATTCCAATGCTTCGCCGGCAATGCGCCATCCGGCGGCATGTCCGCCGCCCAGCATCAGATCAAAATCATACAGCTTTGTATATGCACCGCGAGCGGCGGCAAGATGGGCGAAAATTCCGTCTGTATCGTCGATCAGGACCATCACGTGGGGCAGTTCATAATCCGCCGCGGAACGGATGGCAACACGGGGCGGGATCCGTTCCAGCACCGTCGCTTCCGTTGCACGGACCGCCGAAGAAGAGCCGGCATTGTAATCGTATGCTTCCAGATCGATTTTCCCCACAAGACCGCGGCGTATTCTTCCGTCCGGCAGGGTACGTTCCAGGTACAGCATGCTGTCTTCCCACACCCGGAGTGTTCCGTCCAGAGTCTGCATGGCTGCGGCAACGGTCTGTTTATGCACTTCTTCCTGTGCGCTTCCCAGATATGCCTCCGGCAGAATCAGCCGCAGGGCGGAGGGAGCACCGTCGACGATCCGGGCAGCTTCCTCCCAGTAGGATATCTCGGAGGTGAACTGGTCACAGGCAATCACCGCCCATTTGGTCCAGGCGGGATCCGTCGGCGCATAATCCGGAAGGCAGAAGTCAGCAGGTGAAAAAATCAGATTTTTCATACGTATCTCTCTTCAATATAGAATTCTGTACAATATTATACTACAGATTCCCTTTTCCGTCAATTCCCACGGAAAACAAATGTAAATTTGTGTCCAAATTAAATTTAACCCTTGACCGTATCAGAATATTATAGTATAATATTGATGTATTTACTAAAAGTTTTTTATTTTTTTTAAAAATAGAGGTGATTCGTATGATGGGTGGACCGCCGCCCGGATTCGGAGGACCGCGCTCCGATGCTGCCGAAAAACTGAAAGAACCGAAACCGAAATCGCTTGCCGAGGTTCCCGGTTATCTGAAGAGACTGTTTGTCAGTTTTTTCTCCCGCCTGTTCTACATATTCGGACTGGTTTGGGAAGCCAAGCCCTGGATTCTCTTCGTCATGGTATTCATGGCGATATACAACGGTGTCTCGCCTGTTCTCAGCGCGTACATCGGTGCCGAGCTGCTCAATGCGCTGGGTGAATCCATCACCGCCGCCACCACCGGTGTTTCGATCAGTTTTGACCGGATTCTGTTCCTGCTGATTTTCCAGTTCGGATACATTTTCTTCAACAATCTGATCCACAACGTATACAATATGGTGATCCGCATCGCAGGCGAGCTGGTTTCCAACCACATCAAGCTGAAGCTGTTTGAGAAAGCGCGCACCATTGATCTCGCCAGCTTCGACCGACCGGAATTCTACGAAAAGCTGGAAAATGCCAACCGCGAGGCGGGAAGCCGTCCCATCCAGATTCTTTCCTCCACGTTTACGATCGTCAGTACGCTGATCAGCATGATCTCCTTCATTGTGATCCTGGTACAGATCAGTGTAGTGGCACCTATCGTACTGATTCTGCTGGCAATCCCCTCTGCGGTCATCAGCTTTATCTACCGGCGCAAGAATTTCTTCTATATGCGCCGCCGCTCCAAGGATCGCCGCCAGATGAACTACTACGGCGAGCTGATCACCGGCAAGGATATCGTAAAGGAAGTCCGTCTTTTTGATCTCTCCGGAACCTTCGTCGGTCGGTATCAGGAGACATTCAAGCGTTATTTCGGCGGAATACGGAGTCTGATCCTGCAGGAGGGATTCTGGCACATCGCCATTTCCGCCGCCAACTCCATTGTAAACTGCTATCTGTTCCTGTATATTGCCCGGCTTGTGTATCAGGGGGTACTGGAGATCGGTTATTATTCCCTGTACACGGGGGCTCTGAACTCCATCTCCGGCGGTGTATCCAATCTGATCAGCACCACAGCAACCATTTATGAAGGCACGCTGTTCATCGACAACGTGATTGCGTTCATGAATGAGGAACAGACGGTGATCCCGCGGCTCGCGGAACCTCTGCACGTCAAGCGTCACTGCGGGCACACGATTGAACTGCGCAATGTCAGCTTCCGTTATCCGGGCACGGAACGGATGGTAATCAAGAACGTGAATCTGACGCTTCGCGAAGGAGAAACCGCCGTGCTGGTCGGTCTGAACGGCGCGGGCAAGACCACGCTGATCAAGCTGATCACCCGTCTCTATGATCCCACAGAAGGTGAGATCTATCTGGACGGTCACGACATCCGGGACTACGATCTGAAAGAGCTGTACGCCATGTACGGCATCATCTTCCAGGATTTCGGCAAATACGCCGTGTCCGTGCGGGATAATATCCACTTCGGTGACGTACACCGCGAACTGGTGGATGAAGAAATCCGCGACGCCGCTGAGCAGAGCAACGCAGATATTTTCATCGAAAAACTGCCGGACGGTTTCGACACGCCGCTGATGCGGTATTTTGAGGCAAACGGTATTGAGCTGTCCATCGGTCAGTGGCAGAAGCTGTCCATCGCCCGCGCGTTCTACAGCGATTCGGATGTTCTGATTCTGGATGAGCCCACCGCTTCTCTGGATCCCATGGCGGAGCAGGAAATCTTCAACCAGTTTGATGCTCTCCGTAAGGACAAAACGACCATCTTCGTCTCCCACCGTCTCTCCAGCGCCACCACCGCTTCCAAGATCATTGTGCTGGAATACGGCGAAGTGGTTGAGGAAGGAAATCACCGGGAACTGATGGAGAAACGGGGCAAGTATTACGAGCTGTTCTCCACTCAGGCAAAACGGTATGTCACCAGCATGGAAGAAGCCGGAGCACCCGTGCTGCCCGACGGTATGCCGCCCCGCGGAGGAAAGCCGCCGCACGGCAGACCGCCGCGGTTCTCTGAGGAATAATTCACACGCAAACAAGCGGGAGAATCCCCGAAAAAGAGGATTCTCCCGCTTTGTATTGTATATTTTTTATGGAAATTCCGTCGCAGCGGCGGATATTTTCTCAATTCGTGCCGTTGACAAACCGCGCAGATTTTCATATAATATTATATAAGGATTTCTATATCCTTTTATTCTGAATCTTAATACAGTGGGTGATACATTTTGAATCCGAAATTTTTGATTGAGCATATAGCTGATCCTGTAAAGGTTGTAAAATTCGGCGGCAGTTCTCTGGCAGACGCGGAACATTTCCGTATGGTACAGAGCATTGTTACCGCTGAGGAATCCCGCCGCTATGTTGTTCCCTCCGCTCCCGGCAAACGCTTCAAGGAAGATGATAAGGTCACCGATCTTCTGTATCAGTGCTATGAGGTTTCCGACGATCCGGCGAAGCTGGATGAGGTCTTTGCCCGCGTAATTGAGCGGTATGAGTTGATCATTGAAGGTCTGGGCATGGAGCTGGATCTGAGCGAAGAGTATACAAAAATCAAGAATTCCATGGAAAATCACGCCGGCCGCGATTACGCCGCCAGCCGCGGCGAATATCTGAACGGTATCATTCTCGCAAAACTTCTGGGATATCATTTTCTGGATCCCGCACGGGTGATCCGTTTTGCCGAGGACGGTTCCTTTGACGCAGAGCTGACCAATCAGATGCTGGGCGAAAAGCTGAGCCAGCACAAGCGCGCCGTCATCCCCGGTTTCTACGGCTCCATGCCCAACGGCACTGTCAAGACGTTCTCCCGCGGCGGCTCCGATATCACCGGATCCATCGTTGCCCGTGCCGCCAATGCCGCCATCTATGAGAACTGGACGGACGTTTCCGGCTTCATGATGGCTGACCCGCGGATTATCGACGATCCCCATACCATTGAGATCATCACATACAGAGAACTGCGCGAGTTGTCCTACATGGGCGCAACCGTACTTCACGAGGATGCAATCTTCCCGGTTCGTCTGGCGGGCATTCCGATCAACATCCGCAATACCAACGATCCTGCCTGTGACGGCACTGTCATCGTGCCCTCTACCGGTATTTACGACACCAAGCGCATCATCACCGGTATCGCCGGCAAAACCGGCTTCTCCGTCATCAATATCGAAAAGGATATGATGAACTCTGAGCTGGGCTTCGGACGCCGTGTTCTGGAAGTATTTGAAAAGCTGGGCATTTCCTTTGAGCATCTGCCCTCCGGCGTGGACACAATGGGCGTTGTGGTGAATACCCGCGACATCGAGCCGTTCCGTCAGCGGATTCTGGACGGTATCCGTGCCTCCGTCTCCCCCGATTCTCTGACCATCGAGGACGGTCTGGCACTGATTGCCGTGGTCGGACGCGGTATGGTCCGCACCAAGGGTACAGCAGCCAAGCTGTTCAAGGCATGTGCTGAGGCGGATGTCAACATCCGCATGATCGACCAGGGTTCCAGCGAGTTCAACATCATCATCGGTGTTGAGGAAGGCGATTTCATCGCTGCTCAGAAGGCGATCTACAACGAATTTGTAAAATAAAGGGATACTGTGGGGGGACTTTTTGTAAAAAGTCCCCCCACACCCCTTCAAAAACTTTATTACTGCATAAAAAGAAATTCAGCGGAAAGTACCGCTGAACATCTTTTTTTTAGTTTTCGGGACGGGCTTCCACGGTTTACTTACACCAGATGTGCCGGAAGCTGTTCACCGCCGAGGATATGGAAATGCAGATGAGGCACGGACTGTGCGGCATCGGGACCGCAGTTGGACAGAACGCGGTAGCCGTTTGTTATGCCGGCTTCCTTAGCAATAGCAGGAATTTTGGTGAAGATATGCGCCACAACCGCGCTGTTCTCCTCCGTTACGGCATCCATGGACGGGATATGCGTCTTGGGGATCACCAGAACGTGGACCTTTGCCTCGGGATTGATATCACGGAATGCGAGAATTTTATCGTCCTCGTACACCTTGGATGAGGGGATTTCCCCCGCGATGATTTTGCAGAAAATGCAGTCCATAAGTTTTTCTCCTTTTATATTAGCGAATTATTTTTCACTCCGAGCCTTTCGGCATGAGACCGTAAAATCCAGCGTAGACACCGGCGCTGTCACGCAGATAAATGCCCTCGATCCGACCGTTTTCCACCGTTGCGAGGCATCGCTGAAGCAGAAAATCCCCGTGCCATTCCGGGCAGGACAGCATGAACGAATCCGCATCCGTAAAGGCGCCCATCATATTCAGGGGATTGAACACCTTTTCGATCTTTTTCGGCGTTTCGTAGCGGTCTCCGTTCACGATCACCGTACCTGTATGCACCGTATCATAGAAGAAATACCGCTGCACCTTTACCTGAATCTCCACGTCGATCAGATCACCGTACATGGATCTCTCACCGGCATCCCGGAGCATCAGCTCCGCTGTGTAGGTTTTCTCATACGGGATTCTGTACCAGATCAGCGCAAGAAGACCGACAGCGAACAGAATCAGAATCACGTTTTTCTTCTTTTTCGTAACCACACGCCGGTTTTCGGGGGCGATTTCCCGTTTTTTCATAGCTGTGCTCCTTTTCATAGGATTACGGTATTATCATAGCACAAATTTCCGATAAAATCAAGGGGTCTCTTATGTACAAAGTATTTGATATTCATACACACACCTATCCGGAAGCTATTTCGGAAAAAGCGGTAACCAGTCTGGGCAAATTCTATAATTTTGTTCCCGAAGGAAAGGGAACCTACGCGGACATGGAAGCCAGTGCATCCGCCTGCAACGTGCGGGGATTTCTGCTTTTCTCCGTGGCAACCAACGCGCATCAGGTGGAAAAAGTCAACTCCACCATCGCCGCGCTGGCGGAAAAATCCCGTGGGGAGGGATATCTCACCGTCGGATTTGCGGGCATGCATCAGGATTACCCGGATTTTGCCGCTGAAATCAACCGTGCGGAGAAGTTGGGACTGCAGGGTGTCAAACTTCATCCGGACATTCAGGGAATCGACATCGATGATCCGAAACTGCTTCCGCTGTATGCGTTGCTTGAGGGACGTATGCCCGTTTATTTTCACATCGGGGATAACCGTCCGCAGTACCGTTTTTCCGAGCCGAAAAAACTCCGCCGCGTACTGGACATGTTTCCGAAACTGGAAGTTGTGGCGGCGCATCTTGGGGGATATAAAGCAACAGACGAAGCCATCGAATATCTGGCAGGACATCCGAACGTATGGTATGACACATCCAGCGCACTGTGGTATCTGAGCACGGAAGAAGCGGAGCGCATCATCGGAAAGCTGGGGCATGAGCGCATCATGTTCGGTTCCGATTATCCTGTCATGTATCCCGCATCGGATTTTGCCCGGTTCATGAAGATCACCATGAATGACGCGCAGAGAGAGGATATTCTCTGGAACAATGCCGTCCGTTTTCTGCATCTCGAGGAGAAAAAATAACGTGAATTACACCATTACCCGCGAGGCATGCATGTGGGAAAGACTGAAAAGCACCGCTGCTCCGCTTGTTCTGTACGGCACCGGAAACGGTGCGGACAAGCTGATCGATGCGCTTGCCGCCATCGGACGGATGCCGGACGGCGTATTCGCCAGCGACGGATTTGTTAGACGGCGCACGTTCCGGGACATGCCGGTACTCTCCTATGCGGAGGCACGGGAAAATTTCAGCGATGCCATGAATGTACTGATCGCCTTCGGCTCTTCCCTGCCCGATGTGATGGGCAAAATGGATGAGCTGGCAGAAAAGCACGTCACCTATATTCCCGAACTCCCTCTGTTCGGCGGCGATCTGTTCACCTATGACTATTATCTTGCGCATCGGGAGGAAATCGCCGCGGCGTACGCTATGCTGAGCGATGACGAATCCCGCATTCTGTTTACCGACATGCTGGATTACCGTCTGCGGGGCGAGGTACGCTGTCTGCGCCGCACACAGCCGGATGCGGATTCCTATAAAGAACTGCTCGGCAATATGCCCGTACACCGGGCACTGGACGGCGGTGCATACAACGGCGATTCCGCACGGACAATGCTGAAAGCGTTCCCGATGCTGGCAAAGATCCGCGCATGCGAGCCGGATCCCCGCACGGTCAGGAAACTCACAGCATGGGCTGAGGAAACCGGAGGGATTATTGAAGTGATTCCCTGTGCACTGTCGGACAATGCGGGAAGCATGGATTTCCACACCAGCGGCAGCCGCGGTTCCGGCGGAAACGGAGCCAATCGCCGCGGCGCGGATACGCAGGTACAGACGGAAACGATCGACCGACTGTGCGCGGATTTCCATCCGGATCTGATCAAGCTGGACGTAGAAGGCTGGGAAGCGGAAGCACTGCGCGGTGCTGAAGAGACGCTCCTGCGGGACCGTCCCGCGCTGGCGGTATCGCTCTATCACCGTGCGCAGGATCTCTTCGCGCTGCCCCTGTGGCTGAGAGATCACACCCGCGGCTCATACAGCTGGCATCTGCGGCGTGTTCCCTGTTATCCCGCATGGGATTTGATGCTGTATGCCGTTCCTAACGGATGATTTTTGCCCAATCGGGTAAAAATCATCCGTTTCCTATTGACATTTTTGCGAAAATAGTGTATACTATTACCGTAAATCTTTAAGACGGTACAGAGAGACCGGCAAGGTTGCGTAATAAGCGGAAGGCAGGCACTGGATCTGCGTTCTTTTTTGCCGCCTTGCTTGCAGGGCTTTTTTTGTGCCCGGAGGTATTTTGTATGAGCATCAAACGTATAGACAGCGTCCCCATGAACGCTTCTTCTCCTATTGTTAACGTACGTATTTCCGATGCTGACAATGCCGCTATTGTTTTCGATACGTCGTCCTGTCTCGTATTGCCCGGTTTCGTTGATGTGCATGTACATCTCCGTGAGCCGGGTTTTTCTTATAAAGAGACGGTGGCAACGGGAACAGCGGCAGCGGCACGGGGCGGATACACCGCAGTTTGCGCCATGCCCAATCTGAATCCCGTTCCGGATTCGGATGAACATCTGGCAGTGCAGGAAAAACTGATCCGCGAAAACGCAAAGATTGACGTATATCCCTACGGGGCCATTACTGTCGGTGAAAAGGGCGAGGAAATGGCGGAGCTGGAAGTTATGGCTCCCCGCGTTATCGCTTTTTCCGATGACGGTAAGGGCGTACAGTCGGATGCTATGATGCGCGAGGCAATGCTGCGCGCCAAGGCACAGGGCAAAATCATTGCCGCACACTGCGAGGACAATTCCCTGCTCCGCGGCGGGTGCATCCACGACGGTGCCTATGCGAAAGCCCACGGTCTGCCCGGCATCTGTTCCGAAAGCGAATACGGTCAGATTGCACGGGATCTGAGACTGGCGGCGGAGACCGGCTGTGCCTATCATGTCTGCCACATTTCCACCAAGGAAAGCGTAGCGCTGATCCGCGAGGCGAAAGCCGCCGGAGTAAACGTCACCTGCGAGACCGGTCCCCATTATCTTATTATGAACGATTCCATGCTGGAGGATGACGGACGCTTCAAGATGAATCCGCCCATCCGCGGCGAGGAAGACCGGCTGGCTCTGCTGGAAGGCATTGCCGACGGCACCATCGATATGATCGCCACCGATCACGCGCCCCATTCCGCTGAGGAAAAAGCAGGCGGACTGCGCGGCTCCCTTATGGGAATTGTCGGTCTGGAAACAGCGTTCCCGCTGCTGTATACCAATCTGGTTCTGCCGGGAATCATTACACTGGACCGTCTCACCGAACTGATGTGTACCACTCCTGCAAAGCGTTTCGGAATCCCCGCAGGTTTTGAAAATGACTGCTATACCGTATTCCGCACGGATACGGAATACACAATCGACCCACAAGAATTCCTCTCCATGGGCAGAAACACACCTTTCACCGGCTGGAAAGTCCGGGGCGCATGTGCGCTGACCGTCTGCCGCGGTAAAATCGTATACGATGACGGTTCCCTGCCCCGCCGGCGCGAAATCAATCAGTAAATTCACGGAGGTATAAATATATGGCAAAACGTACAGATCTGAAGAAAATCATGATCATCGGCTCCGGTCCGATCGTAATCGGACAGGCGGCGGAATTTGACTATGCGGGCACCCAGGCGTGCCTGGCGCTGAAAGAAGAGGGCTACGAAGTCGTTCTCCTCAACTCCAACCCCGCAACGATCATGACCGACACCTCCATCGCGGACAAGGTGTATATGGAGCCGCTGACGCTGGAATATGTGGCTCGAATCATGCGCACTGAGCGTCCCGACGCGATCATCCCCGGCATCGGCGGTCAGACCGGTCTGAATCTCGCCATGCAGCTGGAAAAGAAGGGCATTCTGGCAGAGTGCCAGTGTCAGCTTCTCGGCACGAGCAGTGTTAGTATCGAGCGTGCGGAAGACCGCCAGCTCTTCAAGGAACTGTGTGAGGAGATCGGCGAGCCGGTCATTCCCTCCGAAATCACCTACTCCATCGAGGAAGCTAAAGCAGCTGCTGAGCACATCGGCTATCCCGTGGTTCTCCGTCCCGCATTTACGCTGGGCGGTACCGGCGGCGGCTTTGCCTACAACGAACAGGAGCTTCTGGAAACCGCAAAAAATGCATTCCAGCTCTCTCCCGTGCATCAGGTACTGATTGAGAAGAGTGTGCGCGGCTACAAGGAAATCGAATTCGAGGTCATGCGCGACGCCACTGACCATGCCATCACCATCTGCGGCATGGAAAACATTGACCCCGTAGGTGTTCACACCGGTGACTCCATCGTTGTTGCACCCATCCTGACCCTCAGTGATGCGGATTTCACCATGCTCCGCAACAGCGCACTGAAAATCATCCGCTCCCTGAAAATCGAGGGCGGCTGCAACGTACAGTATGCGCTGGATCCTCATTCCTCCCGGTATTATCTCATCGAAGTCAACCCCCGCGTATCCCGCTCCTCCGCGCTGGCTTCCAAAGCCAGCGGCTATCCCATCGCCCGCGTGACAGCCAAGATCGCCGTAGGCATGACGCTGGAGGAGATCAGCATCGCCAACACCAATGCGGCATTTGAGCCGAGTCTGGATTACGTGGTTACGAAAGTACCGCGTTTCCCCTTTGATAAATTCGCTACCGCAACCAACAAGCTGGGTACACAGATGAAAGCTACCGGTGAAGCCATGGCAATCGGCGCTACGCTGGAGGAAAGCCTTCTGAAAGCCATCCGCTCGCTGGAAACCGGCGTCAATCACCTGTATATGGCGAAATTCACCGGTAAATCCAAGGAAGAGCTGCTGGATTACCTGAAAGAGTTCCGAGATGACACCGTCTTCGCCGCAGCAGAGCTGTTCCGGCAGGATGTCAGCGTAGAAGAGATCCATGCTATCACCAAGATCACGCCCTATTTCCTGGAAACAATCAAGGGCATCGTGGATTACGAGCGTGTGATCACCGCCTCCAAGGGGGATCTTACCGTTCTCCGTGAAGCGAAAAAGATCGGTTTCTGTGACGCTTATATCGCCAAGCTCTGGGGCGTAAGCGAGGCGGATATCTGGAAGAAGCGTGTCAATGAAAAGATCCTGCCTTTCTTCCGCATGGTAGACACCTGCCATACCGGCGCATATATCCCCTATTTCTACTCCAGCTATCAGGGCAAGGACGAATCCATCGTCACAGATCGCCGTAAGGCGGTTGTGCTCGGTGCCGGTCCTATCCGCATCGGACAGGGCGTGGAATTCGACTACTCCACTGTCCACGCTGTACAGACCATCCGCGCCGCCGGTTATGAATCCATTATCATCAACAACAACCCCGAGACCGTATCCACGGACTACACCACCGCTGACAAGCTCTATTTCGAGCCGCTGACTCCCGAGGATGTTATGAACGTCCTGCTCTTTGAAAACGCAAACGATGTTATCGCCTCCCTCGGCGGTCAGACTGCCATCAATCTGGCAGAGCCGCTGATGCGCCGCGGCGTCAACATCATCGGTACTGACGTGGAAGCCATCGACCGTGCGGAAAACCGTGATGCATTTGAACGCATCCTGCGTGAATTGGGTATTCCCGAACCGGAAGGACATGCGGTTACCAACATTGAAGACGGCGTAAACACCGCCGCCAAGGTCGGTTATCCCGTACTGGTTCGTCCCAGCTTCGTTCTGGGCGGACGCGCCATGCAGATCGTTACCAACGAAACACAGCTGAGACAGTATCTGAAGACCGCCGTTGAAATCGACGAGGACAAACCTGTTCTGGTTGATCACTATATCTGCGGCAAGGAAGTGGAAGTGGATGCCATCTGCGACGGGCAGAATGTATTCGTTCCCGGCATTATGGAGTTGGTTGAGCGCACCGGCGTTCACTCCGGCGACTCCATCAGTGTATATCCCGCATTCAGCATTTCCGACAAGGTAAAGGGCACCATTCTGGACTATGCCAAGAAGCTCGGTCTGGGCATCGGTATCGTGGGTCTGTACAACATCCAGTTCATCGTGGATGAAAATGAGAACGTCTTTGTTATCGAGGTCAATCCCCGTTCCTCCCGTACGGTTCCCTTCCTCTCCAAGGCAACCGGATACAGCCTTGCCGACATCGCCACCAACGTCATTCTGGGCAAATCCCTCAAGGAACAGGGCATCTTTACCCTGTATCCCGAAGAGAAGAAGCGCTGGTACGTCAAGGTTCCCGTATTCTCCTTCGCAAAGCTCCGCGGTCTGGATGCGTATCTCTCTCCCGAGATGAAGTCCACCGGCGAGGCTATCGGTTATGACGACCGTCTTGACCGTGCGCTGTACAAAGCTCTGCAGGCATCCGGCATGGAACTGCAGAACTACGGTACAGTATTCGCTTCTATCGCTGACCGCGATAAGGAAGAGGCACTGCCGCTGATCCGCCGCTTCTATAACCTGGGATTCAACATCGAAGCTACCGAAGGTACGGCGAAATTCCTGCGTGAACACGGCATCCGCACCCGCGCGCTCCGCAAGATCGGCGATAACAGCGACGATATCCCGAACGCCATCCGTCAGGGACACATCGCCTATGTCATCAACACCCGCGACATCGGCTCCATGGGTCAGCAGGCGGACGGTCACCAGATCCGCAGATGCGCTACGGAGAACAATGTAACCATGTTCACTGCGCTGGATACGGTACGCGTTCTGCTGGATGTTCTGGAAGAGACTACGCTGCGCATTTCCACCATTGATGCATAAGAGGACGATATGAAGCAGGGAATTTTTACAATCACAGAAAACACCGCGCTGACGCGGGATATGTACAAAGTGGTGCTGGCGGGGGATACCTCCGCCGTCACCGCGCCCGGTCAGTTCGTGAACATCCGTCTGGACGGATTCTATCTCCGCCGTCCCATCTCCGTTTGTGACAGCGAACCGGGCAAGCTGACGCTGCTCTACAAGGTCATCGGTCACGGTACTGCCGCCATGGCAAAGATGCAGGCAGGCGAAACGATGGACATCCTCACCGGTCTGGGCAACGGCTATGACATCACCAAATCCGGCGATCATCCGCTGCTGATCGGCGGCGGTGCCGGTGTTCCGCCCATGTACTGGCTGGCACGCCAGCTGATTGCCGCAGGCAAATCCGTCTCGGTGATCATGGGATTCAATACCGCTTCGGAAGTATACTATAAAGACGAATTCGAAGCGCTTGGCGCAAAAGTATTCGTCACAACCGCGGACGGCTCCATGGGAATCAAAGGATTTGTCACCGCGGCTATGCCGGAAGTCGGCGAGATCAGCTACATCTACACCTGCGGTCCCGAACCGATGCTGAAAGCCGTATACAATGCCAGTGACGCGGGCGGTGAATACAGCTTTGAGGAGCGCATGGGCTGCGGATTCGGCGCATGCATGGGTTGCTCCTGCAAAACAAAATACGGCAACAAGCGCATCTGCCGCGAAGGTCCCGTTCTGGTTAAGGAGGAGATCATATGGTGAGCACACAGGTGAATCTGTCCGGACTGATTCTGGACAACCCGATCATTCCCGCATCCGGCACGTTCGGGTACGGATATGAATTTGCGGAATGGTACGATATCAACATTCTCGGCTCCTTCTCTTTCAAGGGAACGACCAAAGAACCCCGTTTCGGCAATCCCACGCCCCGCATTGCGGAAACCCCCGCCGGCATGATCAACGCCGTCGGTCTGCAGAACCCCGGCATCGACAAGGTCATCTCAGAAGAGCTGCCCAAGATGCGCAAGGTTTTCCACAAGCCGGTCATCGCCAACATCGGCGGATTCTCCATTGAGGAATATGTCCACTGCTGTGAGCGCATCGATAAAGAGGACTGCGTCGGACTGATTGAGGTCAACATCAGCTGCCCCAACGTACACGGCGGCGGCATGAGTTTCGGTACATCACCCGAAGCGGCTACGGAAGTTACCCGCGCTGTCAAGGCGGTCACTACCAAGCCGGTGTACATCAAGCTGTCCCCCAACGTAACGGATATCGTATCCATTGCAAAAGCATGCGAGGAAGCAGGTGCGGATGGCATCAGCCTGATCAACACCCTGCTGGGCATGCGGATCGATCTGAACAAAAAGAAGCCGATCATTGCCAACACCATGGGCGGTTTCTCCGGCTCAGCCATTTTCCCCGTAGCTCTGCGTATGGTATGGCAGGTATACAATGCGGTTAAAATTCCGATCATCGGCATCGGCGGAGTCACTACCGCTGAGGATGTGATCGAGATGATGCTCGCCGGCGCTACAGGTGTGCAAATCGGCGCCGCTAATCTGGTGGATCCTTTCGTCTGCAAGACGATCATTGAAGAGCTTCCCGCCGTTATGGCGAAATACAAAATTGAAAATCTGAGTGATATTATCGGAGGTGCACACTGATGGGTAAGGACGTAATCATTGCCTGCGACTTTTCCTCCCGCGAGGACACGCTGGCGTTTCTGGACAAGTTTGAGGGCAGAAAGCCCTTCGTAAAGATCGGTATGGAGCTGTACTATGCGGAAGGTCCCGCCATTGTTCGCGACATCAAGGCACGCGGACACAAGATCTTTCTGGATCTGAAGCTCCACGACATTCCGAACACCGTAAAGAAAGCCATGGCTGTTCTGTCCCGTCTGGACGTGGATATGACCAATCTCCACGCCGCCGGAACCAAAGCTATGATGGAAGCCGCCATTGAAGGACTGACCAAGCCCGACGGCAGCCGTCCGATGCTGATCGCCGTAACCCAGCTCACCTCCACCGATGAGGAGAGAATGCACAACGAACTGCTGATCCAGGGGGCTATGCCCGAGGTTGTTATGCACTACGCACAGAACGCTGCTGCCGCAGGTCTGGACGGCGTGGTCTGCTCTCCTCTGGAAGCAGGTGTGGTACATGAGAAGTGCGGCAAAAACTTCGTAACCGTAACCCCCGGCGTCCGTTTCGCGGACGGCGATATCGGCGATCAGAAGCGCGTTATGACCCCCGCTGAAGCAAAGAAAATCGGCTCCGACTACATCGTTGTGGGACGCCCGATCACCGCCGCCGAGGATCCCGTTGCCGCATACGAGAGATGCGTCGCCGAATTCGTAGACTGATTTGAAAAGGAGATATACAATGGAAAGCTACAAGAGAGAGTTTATACAGTTTCTTGAATCTGCCGGTGTACTCAAGTTCGGCGATTTCACCGCTAAGAGCGGCAGAAAGATCCCCTACTTCATCAACGCAGGCATGATCAAGACCGGCGAGGAGATCGCCAAGCTGGGCGAGTTCTATGCCAAAGCATATTTTGAAAAAGTCGGCAAGAAGAAAGCCGTTCTGTACGGTCCCGCATACAAAGGAATTTCCATCGCAGTTTCCGCCGCAGTGGCTCTGTCCAAGAACGGACTGGACGTTCCCTTCTTCTTCAACCGCAAGGAAGTCAAGGATCACGGTGAAGGCGGCGTATTCGTCGGTTACGTTCCCCAGGCAGGTGAAGAAGTTGTTATCGTGGAAGACGTAATCACCGCCGGCACGGCAATCCGCGAGAGCATGGCTATCCTCTCCCATCTGGAAGGCGTCAAGGTAGCGGCTACCTTCGTCATGGTTGACCGCAAGGAAAAGGGTCAGGGCGAGAAGGGCGCCATGGTAGAGATCGAGGAAGAATTCGGCTTCCCGGTTTACTCCGTTGTAGATGTATATGACATCATCGAGTATCTGGAAGAAGATGAGAAGAACGCTGAAAATGTTGCCCGCATCAAGAATTATCTGGCGGTAAACGGTGCTAAGTGATGAGAAGCCTCATTGATATAAAAGAGCTCTCCGTGGCGGAGATCGAGGCGCTTCTGGATCGTGCGGATGACATCATCGCCAATCCGAAAAAATATGCCGAAGTCTGCCGCGGCAAGAAGCTGGCAACGCTGTTTTTTGAACCCTCCACCCGTACCCGTCTCAGCTTTGAGGCAGCTATGTACGAGCTGGGCGGCAATGTGCTGGGCTTCTCCGAAGCGCAGAGCAGCTCCGCCGCCAAGGGCGAGAGCGTAGCCGATACGGCAAAAACCGTCAGCTGCTACGCCGACATCATCGCCATGCGCCATCCCAAGGAAGGCGCGCCGCTGGTTGCGGCGATGAATGCATCCGTACCGGTAATCAACGCCGGTGACGGCGGTCACAATCACCCCACGCAGACGCTGACCGACCTGCTCACCATCCGCCGGGAAAAAGGCAAGCTGTCCGATTTCACCATCGGTTTCTGCGGTGACCTGAAATTCGGCCGTACCGTACATTCCCTGATCGCCGCACTGTCCCGCTATACGGGCATCAAAGTCGTACTGATCTCCCCTGATGAGCTGCGTGTACCGGATTACGTCAAGAAAGACAATCTGGATGACTGCGGTATCCCCTACACGGAGACCACCGATCTTATGAGCGTTCTCGGGGAGCTTGATATTCTGTACATGACCCGTGTTCAGAAGGAACGCTTCTTCAGCGAAGAGGAATATCTCCGTCTGAAGGACAGCTATATCCTCACGCCTGAAAAACTGCGCAGTGCAAAAGACGATCTGTGTATTATGCATCCGCTGCCCCGTGTCAATGAAATCCCCGTAGCAGTGGACAGCGATCCCCGCGCCTGTTATTTCAAGCAGGTTCTGAATGGTAAATTCGTCCGCATGGCGCTGATCATGATGCTGCTGGAGGTGGAAGCATGAATGTAGATTCCATAAAGAACGGTCTTGTGCTGGACCACATCAAGGCAGGGCGCGGCATGCAGATTTATCATTATCTGAATCTGGGCGAACTTACCTGCCCTGTGGCAGTTATCACCAACGTACAGAGCAAAACCTCCGGCACTAAAGATATCATCAAAATTGATGCGGACATCGACGTGGATCTGGATATTCTCGGCTACATCGATCCGGGCATTACGGTCAATGTCATCCGCGACTCCAAGGTTGTGGAGAAAAAACATCTGGAACTGCCGGAGAAGCTGAGTGATATTCTGCGCTGCAAGAATCCCCGCTGTATCTCTTCCACCGAACAGGATCTGCCGCAGATTTTCACCCTGGCAGATCGAAAAAAACGTGTATACCGCTGTCTTTACTGCGAGGCAAACGCAGCCGACATTGTAAAACAGACGCGGAACTGATCCGCGACGAAAGGAGAAAGAATATGATGCGTATAGGAACCATGGTCGCTCATCGTGAGGATCCGAACGAGATCAGAGAACGTCTCGTTCATCTGAATGATATGCAGATCGACAACTGCCAGTTCAACTCCTGGGGTCCTGCCAAGCAGACCAAGGAGAACGCTGAAACCGTTATGTCGCTTTTCCGTGAGTACGGTGTATCCCCCACAGCACTCTGGTGCGGCTGGGAAGGTCCCGCAAAATGGAATTTTTATGAGGGCTACACTACCCTGGGCATTGTGCCTGTGGAATGGCGTGAGATCCGCGTACAGAATCTGCTGCACGGCAGTGAATTCTGCGGATGGCTGGGACTGAATCACATGATCAGCCACATGGGCTATCTGCCGGAGAATCCCAACGATCCCGAATATGAAGCTGTTGTCAAGGCACTTCGCCGCATCGCTGAGCCGATGAAAGAACGCGGACAGTATCTGCTCTTCGAGACCGGTCAGGAGACTCCTGTGACGCTTCTGCGCACCTTTGAGGACGTAGGAACGCATAATCTGGGCGTAAACCTGGATACGGCGAATCTGATCCTCTACGGCAAGGCAAATCCTGTGGATGCGCTGGACGTGATCGGCAAATATGTCATGGGCGTACACGCCAAGGACGGCACGTATCCCACCGACGGACACAATCTGGGCAAAGAACGCCCCATCGGCAAGGGTAAGGTAGACTTCCCTGCACTTATCCGCCGCCTGCATGAACTTGGCTATGACGGAAGTCTGACTATCGAGAGAGAAATCTCCGGTGATCAGCAGAAAGCGGACATTGCTGCGGCAAAGTCCTATCTTGAAAGCATTATCGCCGCACTGTAAACAAATACACAACCGGGAGGCAGCTGCCTCCCGGTTGTCATACATACGAAAAGAGGAAAAATCTGTGCGTCCCATTGAATTCATAGAATTTCTGAGCATCGTTGAAAAGCTGAAATGCCATACACGTCACTCATGGACATCCTGCGGCAGGCGTGAATCTGTCGCAGAGCATTCCTGGAGGCTTGCCGTGATGGCAATGCTGTGCGCAGATGAATATCCGCATCTGGATATGGACAAAGTTATCCGGATGTGCCTGATCCATGATTTTGGCGAAGCGGTTACCGGGGATATTCCCGCTTTTCTGAAAACGGAAGAACACGAACAGGCAGAAAAGGAAGCAGTTGATGCTCTCCTGCAGAAGCTTCCGCCGGAAATCCAAGGGGAATTTTCCTCCCTGTTCAAAGAGATGCAGGCAATGCAGACAGAGGAAGCAAAGCTGTACAAGGCACTGGACAATATGGAAGCGGTTCTTTCTCACAACGAAGCGCCGATTTCCACCTGGCTTCCCCGGGAATACGAGGAAAATCTTACATACGGTCAGGAGAATGCGGCATTTTCTCCATGGACAAAACAGCTGCGGAAAGCACTCCGACAGGACAGTGTGAAAAAGATACAAAAAGAATCCATTTAAAAACGGCAGACTCCGGGGAGTCTGCCGTTTTGTTATTTACATTGCGTAGCCGCGCTCTTCCATAAAAGCACGCACGCGCCGTCCGTCGAAATCCCTGGGTGCGGTATTCTCACGCACGCAGAGCGCTGCCGCATAACCGCAGGCTTCACCCGTCGCTGTCATATTGCCCATGACGCGATAGGAAGCGTGGGGATAGAAATCACCGGAGATACATCTGCCTGCCAGCATCAGATTGCTGCATCCCTTGGGGACGAGGCAGCGGTAGGGGATATGATACGGCTTTGCACGGTAGCCGCGGCGGCAATCGGTGGTGTCATCAGATTTCAGTTTATGTACATCCACACCGAAAGTTACAAGGCAGATGCCGTCCTCAAATCTCCGTCCTTCCAGAATATCTTCATCCGTCAGGCGGTATTCGCCGTATATGCGGCGTCCTTCGCGGATACCGATATGCGCGTTGGTAAAGAGCAGATGAAGATTTTCATAACCGGGAACGGTTTTATGCTTCTCCATCACTTCAAAGACCTCTTTGCGGCCGTTGATCACGGCATTGGAAAGAGAATGAATATCGTCCGGCATAACATCGTACTCAAAATTCATCCCCATGCTCCATGTGCGCAGAGACGGCAGTTTGACCGCTGTTACCTGCTGGGCAGAGGTTTCAATTCCATATTCCAGCAATTTGTTTGCATAAGCGGTCTTTTCCTCCGCACCGCGGACACCGTTGAATGCAGGATCAAATCCGCCGGCGCAGACAGCCATACTGGCGGGAGACGGACGTTTCTCCACCGGATCACCGCAGTCCCAGTCACATCCGGCGAAATCGGCTACGATGCCGTTCCCGGAAGCATCCACGTAGATCTCTGCCTGCAGGGAGTAGTTTCCGCATTCCGTGGAAATCAGAGCGGAGACGATACGCTCCCCGTCCATCTCCAAGGCAGAAAGCTGGCTGTGATAAAGCACATGAACACCCGCTTCCGCACAGATCCGGTCAAAGAAATACTTAACTCCCTCCGTATCCACCAGCGGACCGGGAATTTTTTTGCCAGATTCATCCACACGCTCGCCGTGGCGGGCACACGTCATACCGCGCTCGTTCAGAAAATCGAAAATCTCCTTCACGATACCGCCCTTATTGGCAGCGTCCAGAATATTGGGCATGAATCCTTCCGTCAGCGTTCCACCGAGACTTCCCGCTTTCTCGATCAGGATCACATTGGCACCTTCACGCGCCGCAGAAACAGCTGCTGCCACACCCGCGACACCGCCGCCGCAGACGGCGATATCGTATTTTCCCAGATCTTTTGTTTTTATCTGAAACATGATATAATCTCCTTACTGCAAATATTCCCTGAAGAAAAAGAGAGATGTGCAGACAGCACATCTCTCCGATAGATCATCAGATATACTTCTCCACGATGGAGTTGAGCAGGGCTTCCTTCTTCTCGCCGTCTGCCACCAGCTTGAACTGGTTGCGTGCACGGTCCAGATTGTGGTTGGGACGCTTGATACCGAAGTAAACGTCGCCCTTCAGGTAGTCCTCCAGGAAACGGATACCGATCTCGAAGGTGATCACGCGTGCTGCCATGGGGAATGCACGGATCTCAGCTTCGCTGATGCTGCCGCGGATCTCGCTGAGGAAGCCGTCCACGTATGCTTCAAACATTTCCGGAACAACGTAAACCTTATCCAGATCCGTCTCATCTTCCAGAGCGCTGGAAGCACCGAAACGGATAGCGTCACCGAAGTCAAACAGCAGGCTGCCGGGCATAACGGTATCCAGGTCGATGATGCAGATACCGCGGTTGGTCTCAGTATCGATCAGGATGTTATTCAGCTTGGTATCGTTATGGGTGACGCCAAGTTTGAAGCGACCGTCCTCAATACCGTCCATCAGGAAGGAAGTGATATTCTCATGCGCCAGAGCAAATTCGATTTCTGCCTGTGCATCCTTTACGCGGCCGACTCTGTCTTCTGCAATTGCCTTCTTCAGATCAGCAAAGCGGCTGACAGTGTTGTGGAAATTCGGAATGGTGGTGTGCAGTTTATCAGCCGGGAAATCGGACAGACGGTTGAAGAAGCGACCGAACGCGCAGCCGGCGGAGCGGAACATATCAGCGCTCTCAGAAAGGTTATAGGTCACAACACCCTCTATGGCACGGTAGGTGCGCCAGTAGTTATTCTCTTCATCCACATAATACATCTTACCGTCAAGCGCGGGAATCAGCGTCAGCGTCTCGCGGTTGACATCACCGCCCTCAGCGGCAATCTTGGTTTTCAGGAATTCGCATACGTTTACCATGTTCTCCACAACCTCAACGGGCTTGGTGAACACATTGGTATTGATTCTCTGCAGGACATAGCGGACCTTTTCCTTGCCCTCGCAGGTCACAAAATATGTACCATTGATATGGCCGACATGGCACTGCTCAAAAGAAACAGCAGTTCCTTCATACTGAAAATGCTTTGCTATCTCGAGTACGTTGCTCATGGTAATCTCCTTCGATCATCTTCACTCGGGTAACGGCACAGAATTACGCCGTCTATCTTATATAGTATAGCACTGATTGGTGAATTTGTCAAGGTTTCCGAAAAAATCTTTGCCATGTCCATCGCCAGAACCTCCCGTTTTTCCGACACATCCGACACATATGTAGATTTGTTCACAATATCCGTGTTATACTGTAATGGAGAGAAATAATACATAAACGAAAGGAGAATCTCTATGAAACGTGCATCAGACTTCCGCGCCATTGCCCGCGAGGCTCTGCGGGGGAAATGGCTCATGGCGGCACTCGCCGGCTTTATTGCCTCACTGTTGGGCGGCACAATCGCCACGGGAGGGAATCTGTCGGGCTCCTCCTCTTTTCCGGAGGACAGCGAATCCCTCGAAGAATTCTTCTATTCTGATTTCTGGTACGAATACAGCGGCATCATCATCACTGTTTTTATTCTCATTCTCCTCTTCGCCGTCATCTGGTCGCTGGCGCTGATGGTGATCGGCGGCGCGGCAAAGCTGGGGTACGCCCGCTACAATCTGCATCTGATCGACGGAGAAAAAGCATCTCTGACCGATCTGATCTCCCAGTTTCACCGGCTTCCGGACGGATTTCTGATGCAGCTGCTGCAGGGACTATACCTTTTCATGTGGTCTCTTCTGTTCATAATAC
>SVTS01000036.1 GCA_015063645.1 Oscillospiraceae bacterium
TGTTCAGCTGACCGATACTAATAGACCGAGTGCTTGAACTGCTATAGTTCATTCTCACTTGATTGTTGTGTGACGCTTCTTTCTCTTCCTGTTCAGTTTTCTGTGATTGTCCAATCCGCATCTTAGGATGCGGATTTTTTGTTTTTTCTTCGAATTTCTGAAAACTGATTGACAATTACTTTGTTTTTCGTTATACTGTTGACAGACCGATGCAGAATTGCAAAAGGAGAGTAACAGTATGAATATTAATGATCGCATTTCCCCTATCGCAAAACAGGTGGAGTATCTGGAAGGAGAACCGATGCTTCTCGGTGTCTCCGGAGAAGCTTGCTGCAGTATTGAAGAAAGTTTTTCTTCCGCTTTGGACCTGGCTGTTAATGCAGTTGCTAAACTTAAAAGCGGACTTTCCGCTTTGCTTGGTGCATGTCCTTGCGCGGAGAATGGAATCAGGATTACTCTTCAGCTGAAAGATGCGCCTGATGGAATGATAAACTCTGATCAGGGGTATGAAATTATTGCGCAGAATGATACCATTTCCCTGAACGGATTTGGTGAAGCCGGTCTGTATTACGCTGTAACTACGCTTCTGCAGTGCCTGCGGATGGAGAGTGGCGAAGTCCGCTTCCCTGCGGTACACATTGTCGACAGCCCTGATCTGAAAACCCGCGGTCATTTTATGGAGACACGCTTCGGATCTAATCTGATGGAACTGGATGACTGGAAAGAAGTAGTCGATCACATGGAGGAACTGAAACAGAATCAGCTTTCCGTGTCTGTGTACGGCTGCTGGTGCGTGCAGTATGACGGAAAGGTCAGCGAATATCTGTATCTTCCGATTCATAAATACCCAAAACTGAAAGCGCCTGTTTACGGGAAATATTATTCTCCGAAAAAACATGGCTGGGTGAATTTCGAGAAGCTTCCTCCCATGGTGGAGAAGGATTATTTTGCCGAACTGATCGCCTACGGTAAAGCCAAAGGTGTAGAAGTCCTGCCGATGTTCAACTCTTTTGGTCATAACACGCTTATCCCCAATATGTATCCCGAAGTGTCCGCCAAAGATGAGAACGGTGAACCGACCCGTACCGGCTTCTGCACCTCCAATCCCAAAACTTATGAGTTGATGTTCGATGTCTATGACGAGATCATCGACCGTTATCTGAAGCCCAACGGCATCACTTCTTTTGATATCGGTCTTGATGAGGTCAGCGACGGCATTGCACAGAATGCTGAGGATATTTACCGTGTCCGTTCGCCTTGGTGTGCATGTCCCGATTGTGCAGGCAAATCCAAGATTGAGCGGTTTATCGCTCATACGGTAAAACTTGCTTCTCACCTGAAAGAAAAGGGTATGACCAGTATCTATATGTACTGCGATATGCTGTGCAATAAGAACCGCGGTCTCGGTGACGAAGACAGCTGCAAGATGATGATGGAAGCGCTGCGTGAGAATGATCTGCTGGACGTAGTATGCTTCGACTGGTGGACATATTCGGATAATCAGGCAGGGCTCATGTTCCAGACAATCCGTCCCGAACTTGGCGTGCGCAGCACTGTAAAGCCGTGGAACGGCTATTATCATTGGAATGCCGTGACGCATACGCTGAATAATACCTATCTTCTCACAAAAATGGCGCGCGAAGAAGGCGCGGAGGGGCTGCGCTCTTATTCTGCATGGGATCGTTCCTATGAACGTACACATCAGCTGCAGGCGGATTATGCCTGGAACTTTGAGGGAGCCGGCTCTGTCGAGAATACCAAAGAGCGCTATCTGCGCCGTAATTTCAAGACGCGTTACGCGGAGGCAAAACGCGCTATGGATCTGATGGATCTGTGCGTGAGAATTCCCGGCGGCGATGCGGAGAAGAATGTTCCTTCCCGCTATACAATCATTCTCCGCAGCCTTTCCTATTATTTCTACAGCTACGTTGCCAAGGGTAAACCGTATCCCCGCCAGTTCCCCGGCGAGATTTTTGCCCAGTACGGCCGCAATACAGCGTTTATCGAAGAAGTGCGTGAGATTGCTTCCCACGCAGCTTTTGCTACTGCTATCTTTGAAGATCTGGCTAAGGATCCCTGTGTGAATTACAGCATTGCAAAGCGCTACCGTTACGAAACGCTTAATTATGCAGCAATGTGCGAAGATTTCCTGACGATAGTGGAAATGGATAAGGTGCTGCAGTCCGGCTGCCCGTGCGCATTTGACAAGATCCGCGCGCTGGCTAAAGAACGCAAGGAAGCACGTCTTGCGCTTATGGTAATTCTGGAGAATACCAAAGAGGCATTCCTGATTCCCAGCCACATGCGTAACCAGTCTATCTTCATGCAGTATTTTGCCGATCTGGAAGCGTATCTTGCCAATACCGATGCGGCGGATGTAAAGCTGGATTTCTCCGATAATACGCATTTTGCCTCTCAGGCATTCTGGAACCTCCGCTGATCAGCTCAATGGCGGGAGGGGGCATCCCCTCCCGCTTCCTTGAAAATTATATAAAATAAAATAAAAATACCCCTTGACATGGGCAGGAAACTGTGGTATAATATCCGAGTAAAACAAAGCAGAACCGATTCGTTCTCACCGTACCGCTTCAGCGCGTACGGTACATACAGTTTTTTTCTCGCTGTATTTGTGTGTAATGGAGTCGGTTCGACCCCATTTTTTGTTTTTATTGGAGGTGCTGATTATAGCAAAGGAACTGTTGATCAACGAGCAGATCAAGGTTAAGGAAGCTCGTATGCTGGATGAAAACGGCAACCAGCTCGGAATTATGCCGCTGAGCCAGGCGCGTGCATATGCGTTTGACCACGGTGTGGATCTTGTTCTGATCGCTCCGCAGGCGACCCCGCCTGTGTGCCGCGCAATGGATTACGGTAAATACCGTTATGAGTGCGATAAGAAAGAGAAAGAAGCCAAGAAGAAGCAGTCCGTGATGGAGGTCAAGGAGGTTCAGCTCTCCTGCCGCATCGATACGCATGACTTCGAAACCAAAGCCAATCACGCCAAGAGATTCCTCGGAGACGGCAATAAGGTACGTGTGTGCCTGAAGTTCAGAGGACGCGAAATGGCGCATCAGAGCCTGGGCGGCGAGATTCTGGAGAAGTTTGCAGAGGCCTGTGCGGAGTGCGGTACTGTGGAAAAGAAGCCGATTCTGGAAGGTCGTCAGATGACGATGTTTCTCGCACCGCTGAAGCAGCAAGCCAAATAACAGTTTCCCCCAGCACATCAAACCAACTCAGCAAACTAAACAACCGAAAGGATTATAAACATGGGTAAGATCAAAACGCATAAGGCGTCCGCCAAGAGATTTTCCGTAACCGGCAGCGGTAAAGTGAAGATGTTCCACTCGGATCACCGCCACAACCTCGGTCATAAGACCGCTAAGCGCAAGAGACATCTGCGTGACTCCAAGATTCTTGAGAACGCAATGACCGCTAACGTCAAGAAGCTGATCTGCAAGTAATTCGCCCCGGAAATCATCAAACAGTTGTAACGGAAAGGAAAGAATAAAATGGCAAGAGTTAAGGGCGCGCTCATGACGCGCAAGAGAAGAAATAAAATTCTGAAGGCTGCAAAGGGTTACTGGGGTGCAAAGAGCAAGCACTTCAAGATGGCTAAGCAGGCTGTCATGAAGAGCGGCAACTATGCATACATCGGCAGAAAGCTGAAGAAGAGAGACTTCCGCACCCTGTGGATCGCTCGTATTTCCGCTCAGTGCAAGGTTAATGATATCAACTACTCCAAGTTCATGTACGGTCTAAAGAAGGCTGGCATCGAGCTGAACAGAAAAATGCTTGCTGAGATCGCTGTTTCCGATAAGGAAGCTTTCGCTGATCTCGTTGCTAAGGCAAAGGCAGCTATCTGATTTAAAAAAACCCGGTTTTACCGGGTTTTTATGATACTATCTGTAATTTTGAAATTTCAGTTGCAAAATTATGAATGAGAATGTTTTTGAGCGTCTTCCGCAGGCACAGCGAATCACATCCCGCACCAATCCGCTGGTCAGTTCTCTTGCGAAATTGGAACAGGCTAAATACCGCAGAGAACAGCAGCTCTTTCTGGCAGAGGGTCGCAAACTCTCTGAGGAGGCTGCCGGTAGGGAAGAAGTGCGCTATGTGCTGCTCCGCAGTGATGACGGCTTTGTGGAGTCATCCTTGCTCGATATCGCCGCGGCAGTGCCGGATCCCCGCTCTGTGATTGTGCTTCCCGGATCGACGTTTGAAAAGATATCTACAGAAAATGCACCGCAGGGTATCATCACCGTGCTTGCTCCTTTTTCCTCCATGCATTGCACGTGGAATGAAAAATCAGCTGTCTGCATGAAGGGAATCCGCGTTCTCGCGGTGGATAGCGTTCAGGATCCGGGAAATCTCGGAACCATAATCCGAACGGCGTCCGCTTTCGGATATACGCATATCCTCCTGGGCAGTTGTGCGGATATCTACCATCCCAAGACGGTCCGTGCATCCATGGGCGCTTTGTTCCGGATGCGGATCCATACCTGTCCCGATCTGGCGAAGGCTCTTACAGAACTGAAATCAACGGGACATCGGATAATATCCGCCGCTTTGGCGGAAAATGTAATGACGCTCGGTGAAAATACTCTCGCGGCGGATGATTGTATCGTGATCGGCAACGAGGGACACGGCATCTCTGATGCGGTTCTCGCCGTGTCGGACGCGGTGATGAAAATTCCCATGGCAGCAGGCACTGAATCGCTGAATGCCGGTACAGCTGCCGCCGTGCTCATGTGGGAATATTACAGAAGCTTCCGGTAATCTGAGAAAAGGACGGTTGGCTCGATGGATAATCGTTTGTATTGGATATGGTTGTCCCTTGCCTGCGGGCAGGGAAGCCGCATTGCAATTGACTTGCTCTGTACTCTGGGCGGTCCGGAGAAAGTCTACCGTGCCAAACGTGCGGAGCTGGCTGAAGCGTTGGGAAAGGATGATCTTCCCGTTCTGAATCGTCTGGATAACAAGACAATGACCCATGCAAAAGCGATTCTGAATCAGTGCGAAACGAGCGGTGTCGGCATCCTGACACCGGACAGTACCGCATATCCGCGGGCACTCTATCAGCTTCGCGATGCACCAACCGTGCTGTATTATGTGGGAAATCTGCCGGACTTTGATTCCAGATGCGCCTGTGCTGTTGTCGGAACGAGAAAAATGTCCGATTACGGCAAGAAAAATGCATACGATATCGGCCGCGGACTGGGCGCCGGAGGCGCAATCCTGGTAAGCGGTCTTGCGCTTGGCTGTGACGGTATGTCCATGGCAGGGGCATTGAGCGCCGGCGGCGTAACCGTCGGGGTGCTCGGATGCGGAATAGACGTTATCTATCCGCCTGAGCACGAACATCTGATGAAGCGTGTTCTGCAGGAAGGGGCTGTCCTGACGGAATGTCCTCCCGGAACACCGCCTCTCGGATCAAATTTTCCAAAGAGGAACAGAATTATCAGCGGACTCTGTGACGTTGTAGTCGTTGTGGAAGGCGATAAGAAGAGCGGCTCCCTGATCACCGCGCACCACGCGCTGTATCAGGGACGGGATCTCTGTGCCGTTCCCGGCAGTATCCATGATCCGGGAGCCGCCGGACCGAACGGGCTGCTTCTGAACGGTGCCCGCGCTGTTACCTCCGCTGCGGATATTCTGCGGAAATACGAATTTCTGTATAATGATACTCTCAGCATGGAGGCTGTTGCCGGTGAGATGGCCCGCAGTTCCTCGCCGGACGATGTGAATGATGTGGCGGCACGGATGAAAGTCACCGCATCGGAAGATAAAAAATATTACGGAACCGGGCTTTACGGCGGTCAGAAAATACCCGCCGGTATCTTCGGAAAAAATCACGGTAAGAAAAAGCCCGCCGTTCCCAAAACAATTCCGCCCGGAAAAATGGTTGAACGCTTCGCGGAGAATAAAGCCGCGGAAAAGGAAGCTCCTGTGGCACATACTGCACATGTGGAGTTTGATATGCTGGGCGAAAATGAGAAGAAAATTTACGCGGCGCTTGTGCCGGATGTCCCCATGCTGGCGGATGATATTCATCTGAAAGATCTGGAGATGTCCCAGATTCTGGCGGGGCTGACCATGCTGGAACTGAGCGGCGCGATTGAATGCGGTGCCGGCGGATATTTTATGCGCCGCAGCGCAGATATTTCTAAATTGGACGAGACGGAAGCGTAAGTGCATACTAAAAATCTAAAGAAGGGAGACAGGTCTCATTGAGACCGCGTCAGTATGGTTAATCTTGTAATCATCGAGTCACCCGGTAAAGTTTCGACGATAAAAAACAGCCTTGGTTCTACCTATAAGGTGGTCGCCTCGGTAGGACATGTACGGGATCTGCCCAAATCCACTCTCGGTATTGATATTGAGGATAACTTCAAAGCGCATTATATCAATATCCGCGGAAAGGGTGAGCTGATCCGCGAGCTGAAAAAAGAAGCCAAAAAAGCGGATCGCGTCTTTCTGGCAACGGACCCTGACCGCGAAGGCGAAGCGATTTCCTGGCATCTTGCCACCGCGCTGGATATCCCCGAGGAAAAGATCCGCCGTGTTACTTTCAATGAAATGACGAAAACTGCGATCAAAGCGGGTATCAAAAATCCCCGCGAGATCGATATGGATCTGGTAAATTCCCAGCAGGCGCGGAGAATTCTCGACCGCATCGTGGGATATAAGCTCAGTCCTTTCCTGTGGAAGAAAGTGAAAAGCGGTCTGTCCGCAGGACGCGTGCAGTCTGTTGCTACCCGTATCATCGTAGATCGGGAAAATGAGATCCGCGCGTTTATTCCGAAGGAATACTGGAGCGTGGATGCTGAACTGGAAACCGCAAAGGGCAAAAGCTTTACCGCCCATTTCTACGGCGATGCCGCTACGGGGCAGAAGCAGGAGATTACCTGCGAAGCAGAGGCAATGAAGATCCGCAATGCAGTGAGCGGTGCGGGTTTTGTGGTGTCTGAAATCAAAAAGGGTACTAAGTTCCGCGCACCTGCTGCTCCGTTCACTACTTCCACTATGCAGCAGGAAGCCTCCAGAAAGCTGAATTTCCATTCCCAGCGCACCATGAAGGTGGCGCAGGAACTGTATGAAGGTATCAACCTCGGCAGCGAATTCGGCGGTGTGCAGGGTCTGATCACCTATATGCGTACGGACTCCCTGCGCGTGTCTGCTGAGGCGCAGGAAGCCGCACGGGCATATATCCGTGAAAAATATGGCGATAAATCCTGCCCGGAGAAGCCGCGTGTGTATAAAACCAAGGCGAACGCACAGGATGCCCACGAGGCAGTGCGTCCCGCTGATGTGAATATTCTGCCTGCGGCAATCCGCAAACAGCTGACCAATGACCAGTATAAGCTGTATAAGCTGATCTGGGAGCGTTTTGTCGCCAGCCAGATGGAGAGCGCAGAACTGGCAACCGTCAGTGCCGATATCACCGCCGCCGGTTATCTCTACCGCGCATCCGGTACAACGGTGAAATTCCCCGGATTCCTCGCTGTGTATGAAGAATCCACCGATGAGCCGACGAATGAGGATGAGGATACCAAACTTCCCGCACTCAACGAGGGCGAACAGCTGGCTTGCAAAGCGATTCTGCCTCTGCAGCATTTCACAGAGCCGCCGGCGCGCTATACGGAGGCATCTCTCGTTAAATTCCTTGAGGAGCGCGGTATCGGCCGCCCCAGTACCTTTGCGCCCATCGTGACGCTGATTATCTCCCGCGGATATGTGTCCCGTCAGGGAAAAGTGCTTTCCCCGACACCGCTGGGCGAGATCACCACGAAACTGATGATCGAATCTTTCCCGGATATCGTGGATTACAAATTCACAGCCAATATGGAAAGCGATCTGGATGAGATCGCCAACGGCAAGGATACCGTGGAGGGGATTCTCTCCCGGTTCTATAAGGGATTTGCTGAGGAGTTGGAAAAAGCGGAAGAGCAGATTTCCAAAGAATCCATCGAGCTTCCGGTGGAGGAAACGGATATCATCTGCGAGCACTGCGGCGCGCGCATGATTATCAAGAACGGGCGCTACGGCAAGTTTGCCGCCTGCCCCAATTATCCGGAATGCAAAAATACCAAGCCGCTGAATAAAAACGGCGAGGCTGCCGAGGTGAAGGAGCCGGAAGTCGCTCCCTTCAAGTGCGAACTCTGCGGCTCCGATATGGTGCTCCGCAGCGGACGCTACGGCGAATTCTACGCCTGCAGCCGGTATCCGGAATGTAAATTCACCAAGCCGAAAGTAAACAGTACAGGTGTCAGCTGCCCCAAATGCGGTGCTGATATTGTAACGAAATTCGGTAAGAACCGTACAGTATTTTACAGCTGTGCCCGCTATCCCGAGTGTGATTTCTCCTCCTGGGATATGCCGACACAGGAAAAATGCCCTCAGTGCGAAGGTATTCTGTACCGGAAGAAGGGGAAAAATCTCCTCGTTTGTAAATCGGACGGCTGCGATTACAAGCGCGAATGCGAGCCGATGCAGTCCGGTGCAGATTCCGGTACGGAAGAATAATGGAAAAAATCAATATTATCGGCGCAGGTCTGGCAGGCAGTGAAGCTGCCTGGCAGGCGGCACGCCGCGGGATTGCAGTCCGGCTGTGGGAAATGAAGCCGAAGAAGAAAACGCCTGCCCATTCCAGCGATCTTTTCGGGGAGCTTGTCTGCTCCAATTCCCTGCGCAATGCGGAAGTGGCTTCCGCCGCCGGTCTTCTTAAAGAAGAACTGCGCCGCTCCGGATCGCTGATCATGGAAGCGGCTGATGCATCCCGGGTTTCCGCCGGCGGTGCTCTGGCAGTGGACCGTGTTCGGTTTGCCTCTTATATCACGGAGAAACTCCGTTCCTCTCCGCTGATTGAGATTATCGAGGAGGAAGTGACGGAGATTCCCGCAGAGGAAATTACGGTTATTGCCACCGGTCCTCTGACCTCCGATGCGCTGGCGGAGAAAATCATCGAACTTACCGGACAGGGCGGACTCAGCTTCTATGATGCTGCCGCTCCGATTGTGGATTTCTCCTCAATCAATATGGAGAAAGCGTTCTTTGCTTCCCGCTATGATAAAGGCGATGCCGATTATATTAACTGCCCCATGAACGAGGCGGAGTACAATGCGTTTTACGACGCATTGATCCACGCCGAGGAGGCGCAGCTGCATGATTTTGAAGCAGGACAGCCTCTGACCGTCTTTGAAGGCTGTATGCCTGTGGAGGTTATGGCAAAGCGCGGCGAAGAAACCCTTCGCTTCGGTCCGCTGAAACCGGTGGGCATCCGTCACCCGGAAACGGGCGAAAAATATTACGCAGTGGTACAGCTGCGCCGCGAGGATGAAGCGGGAACGATGTTCAATCTGGTGGGATTCCAGACGCATCTGACGTTCCCGGAGCAGAAGCGGGTCTTCTCCATGATTCCCGGTCTGGAAGAGGCAGTGTTCCTGCGTTACGGCGTTATGCACCGCAATACGTTCCTGAATTCCCCTGAACTTCTGAATGAGGATTATTCATTGAGAAGTGTACCGCATATTTATTTTGCCGGTCAGATGACTGGTGTCGAGGGATATATCGAATCCGCCGCGTCGGGATACGTGGCCGGTCTCAGCGCATCCTGCCGTGCCCGCGGTATCGAAGCGCCCCGATTCCCCGATGAAACCATGATGGGTGCCATGGCGTGGTATATCAGCCACGGAGGGCTTGGCACATTCCAGCCGATGAATGCCAATTTCGGCATCATTCCGCCGCTGGATGTGCGCCTGAAGGGCGGACGCCGTGTCCGTTATGAGGCATATGCAAACCGTGCGCTGGAAGCACTGGCACAGATGGATCTTCTTCTTTGACGGAGATCCGTCAGCAAGGAGGAAATAAATCCGTGAAAGTTATACTGGACGCCATGAGCGGCGATAAAGCGCCGCTGGAAATCATAAAAGGCGCTGCACTTGCCGTGGGTAAGTTTGATGCGGAACTGACACTTGTGGGCGATATTCCGACCATAGAGTCCATCGCTGCAGAGAATCACATTTCCCTGAACGGCATCCGTCTGTATCAGGCGGACGATGTGATCACCATGGAGGATGATCCCATTTCCGTTGTGCGCGCCAAGCGAAACAGCTCTATGGCTGTCGGTCTGAAACTGCTGAAAGAGGAAGGCGATGCCTTCGTTTCCGCAGGCAATACAGGCGCTCTGCATGCGGGATCTTCTCTGATCATCCGTCCCGTGAAGGGAATCCACCGTTCCGCAATCGCAACCGTGTTGCCTCTGGCAAAACCGATGCTTCTTCTGGACTGCGGTGCCAATGTCAACGTGACACCGGAGTATATGGTTCAGTGGGCGGCGCTCGGATCGCTGTATATGCAGAATATTTTCGGTATCGAAAAGCCGAGCGTGGGGCTTCTGAATAACGGTGCTGAATCCCATAAGGGAACGCCCGTGATCGCCGATACATATAAACGGCTGAAGGAAGAAAAGAGTATCTGTTTTGTCGGCAATATCGAAGGCAATCAGATTATGAATGCCCCCTGTGACGTGCTTGTGGCAGACGGATTTACAGGCAACGTAACACTGAAGCTGATCGAGGGCGCAGGGAAATTCATGATGAGCACGCTGAAAGGTATGTTCACCAAGAATACCATGACCAAGATGTCTTTCCTGGTGATGAAAGATCAGCTTCGTACGCTGAAAAATCAGTTTGATGCTTCCGAATACGGCGGAGCACCGCTGCTCGGTCTGTCCAAGCCTGTAATCAAGGCGCACGGCTCATCTGACGCGCAGGCGATATATAACGCAGTCCGGCAGGCATCCGCGTTCGTAAAGACCGGTATTATCCCGGAGATTGCCGCCTATGCGGCATCCGCAGAAGAAAATAAGGCACATATCCAAGGAGAATCCCATGAAGCATGAGGAAAAACATATCCTGCCGCTGCCCATTGATCTTCTTGAGCAGCGCATCGGATACAGCTTCAAAAATAAAGATCTGATCACGCTGGCACTGCAGCATTCCTCTTATGCCAATGAACTGAAACTCAAAGGGGAGAAGCAGTCCTGCAATGAACGGCTGGAATTCTTCGGCGACAGCGTTCTGTCGCTGATCGTCAGCGAATATCTCTATTCCCGCTACGTCTCCAATCAGGAAGGAGATCTGACTAAGATCCGCGCCGCTGTGGTTTGCGAGCGTGCATTGGCAAAATATGCGCTTGCGATCGGTTTGGGCGATTTTCTCCGTCTCGGACACGGCGAGGATATGAATCACGGCCGCGAGAGGGCATCCATCACCTCGGATGCGTTTGAGGCGGTGCTGGCTGCGATGTATATCGATTCCGGCAGTCTGGAAACCGTCCGCGATTTTCTTCTGCCTTATGTGCAGAAAGAGATCGAAGAAATCCGCTCCAGCTCCTCCTTCGTGGATTATAAAACCGCGCTGCAGCAGATCGTGCAGCAGGTGGAAGGCGAACTTCTGGAATACGTACTCATCGGAGAACACGGTCCCGATCACTGTAAAGTGTTCGATATCGAGGCGCGCCTGAACAGCAATGTGATCGGACGTGGATCCGCCCGCTCCAAGCGGGAAGCGGAACAGCTTGCCGCCAAAGAGGCACTGATCCTTTTCGGCGAAAAGGATCACAGCTGATGCGCCGTCATATCAATATCCCGATTTTTGTTGTACACATGGGTTGCCCGAATCAGTGCGTTTTCTGTGATCAGCGCCTGATTTCGGGCGAATCTTGTTTCAGCGAGGAATCCGTGCGGGCGGATATCGAAAAATATCTTGCCGCAGCACCGGAGAATGCCGACATTGAGATTGCATTTTTTGGCGGATCCTTTACCGGAATCGAGCGCGGACTGATGCTCCACCTTCTGGATCTGGCACAGGAATACGTGAATCGGGGCGCTGTCAGCGGTATCCGCATGTCCACTCGGCCGGATTATATCGATGAGGAAATCATCCGGATTCTGGGGGAATATACAGTTTCCACGGTGGAATTGGGCATCCAGAGTTTTTCGGATTCCGTCCTCGCCCGCTGCCGCCGCGGACATACAGCAGAAGCAAGCGAGAGAGCCTGTACTCTTCTGAAACAAGCCGGAATCCCGTTCGCCGCACAGATGATGATTGGTCTGCCGGGGGCTTCTCCTGCGGACGAAATGGAGTGTGCACGCAGATCCTGCGCTCTCGGCGCATCCGCGTATCGGATCTATCCGACAGTAGTGTTCCGTGGGACGGAACTGGCACGAATGGCAGAACGCGGGGAATACCGTCCTCTGACAAATGAGGAAGCCGCAGAGCGGATGAGCTATGTGATGGAGTATTTTGATGAGCAGGGGATTCCCTGCCTCCGCGCCGGTTTGTGTGAATCGGATAATCTGCGGGATCCCGCCTCCGTCCTTGCCGGGGCCAATCATCCGGCAATCGGCGATCTTGCACGGGGAGAGATTTTTCTGCGCCGTATGGATGCGTATCTTGCGGCAGGTGGGATAAATCCTGCTTGTACGGTGCTCTTTCGCGTACCTGCTGGCTGTGCATCCCGTGCCGCCGGAATGAATCGCAGGAATATTCGCGCTTTATGTGCAAAATACGGCATAAAATCTGTAAAAATCATTGAAAATCCCATGCTGATGGGGTATAATATAATAATGGGGATTTTACATCCGCAAATCAGCAGAAAGGGGAACCGGCATTGCGACTGAAAAGCCTGGAACTTCATGGGTTCAAATCGTTCCCGGAAAAAACCGTAATCACCTTTGATGCCGGTACAACCGTCATCGTCGGACCGAACGGATCCGGCAAATCCAATATCACCGATGCCATGCGCTGGGTGCTGGGCGAGCTTTCCACTAAAAATATCCGCGGCTCCAAGATGGAGGATGTAATCTTTGTCGGTGCGGACGGTTACCGACCCATGGGATTTGCAGAGGTGTCCGTAACATTTGACAATACCGATCCCGCAACCCGTGTGGATTCACCCTACGATGAGATTACCGTTACCCGTCGATACTACCGTGCGGGTGAGAGCGAGTATTTCATCAATCGCAAAGCGGTGCGCCTGAGAGATATTCATGAGCTGTTTATGAATACCGGCGTGGGCAGAGAGGGATATTCCATCATCGGCCAGGGACGAATCGCCGAGATCGTCTCCAAGAAAAGCGATGAGCGCCGCGGTATCTTTGATGAGACCGCAGGCATCGCCAAATACCGCTTCAAAAAACAGGAAGCCCAGCGGAAACTGGACGCTACCGAAGCCAATATGCTTCGCGTGGCGGATATTCTTTCCGAGCTTGAATCGCGTGTCGGTCCGCTTGAGCGACAGTCCCGGAAGGCGAGAGAGTATCTGGAACTGTTTGCGCAGAAGAAAGAAGTGGACGTGGCGCTGTGGCTTTATGATATGCAGCGCATGATCCGGGATGAGGAAAAAACGAAAGCAGACTGCGCGCTGTCCCGGCATGAGCTGGAAATGACGCAGGATACGGAAAGCCGCCTGCAGACACAGAGCGATAGACTCTTTGATACATCCCAGGGAAATAAACTGGAAGCCGAACGGCTGTATGAGCGGATCCGATCATTGACGGATCAGATCCATGCAAGCGAAAACACCTACAAACTGCTTGAAAACGATGCTGCGCATAAGGATGCGGAAATCGCTTCCGCCGATTCCGAAGCTGCCCGACTCCGTGAAAAAATCGCCGAATGCGAAGCGGCATCGGGAACGCAGAATGAAGCTTGCAGAACGCTGGAAAATACTCTCCGGGAAGCCCGGGAGATCGGTGAACAGCTGCAGACGGAACGCCAGCAGCTGCAGAAAGAGTACAGCGAAAAAGAACAGTATCTGGACGCAGAACTGACGGAGCAGAAAAAGCACGAGGAAGCTCTTCTGGACCTGAAAGTACGACTGAACGTCCTGCGGAATACGCTGAGCAGTCAGAGTGAGCGTTCCGGCAGTATCGGCGCGGATATGGAAAAATACCGCACGGAACTGGCAAAAATTCTCGCTGATACAGAAACTCTGGAAGAATCCGTCAGAGAATATACCGATGCAATCGCCGCGTCGGATAAACTGATTCAGAAAAATAACGAAGCGGATGCAGCATTCCGTGCCCGTCAGACAGAGCTTGAGGGGAAAATCAGTTCCGAAGGCGCAAAATCGGAAGCACTGCAGAGCCGTATATCCGCCATGCAGAGCATGCTGGATCATTTTGAAGGCTATAACAGCAGTGTCCGCTTTGTCATGAACGAGGCGCAGAAAGGGAAGCTGCAGGGCATTCACGGTCCCGTTTCCCATCTGATCTCCGTAAAACCCACATACACCGTAGCGCTGGAAACGGCGTTCGGAGCTGCCTTGCAGAATATCGTCGTGGATGATGAATCCGCGGCGAAGAGCGCCATTTACGCCTTGAAAAATGCCGGCGCGGGCAGAGCCACCTTTTATCCGCTCAGCGCGGTAAAAGCTGCTCCGCGCAGCCGTGAAGTGGAAGCCGCAGCCGGATATCCCGGATTTATCGGCTTCGCTGATACGCTTGTGGGATTTGATCCCCGCTATGCCGGCGTGATCGGCTCCATTCTGAACCGGATCGCCGTGTTTGACAATCTGGATCACGCAACCGTGATGGCGCGTGCCCAGAACTGGCGCGTCCGTGCCGTAACGCTGGACGGTCAGCAGATCAACGCGGGCGGTTCCTTTACCGGCGGTTCATCCCGTCGGGATGGCGGCATCCTGAGCCGTTCTGCCCAGATCGATCAGCTGATACAGCAGAAATCCGCACTGGATTCCGCTCTTGCCCAACTGCGCAGTCAACTGCATGATCTGCAGGCACAGCGCTCATCCGCAGAGGGGGAAATTGCCGCTGAGGCGGAAAAGAAGAACCTCCTTGCCGCGCTTCTCCGGGCGGATCAGTCACAGCTTGATGAGCTGAGCGCCCGGCGCGGAGTGATTGAAAATCTGCTTGCACAGCTGAGCGAAGACTGGGAAAAACTGAAGCAGCTCGGTGAACGGGGCGAGGATGACATCCGTGCCGTGACGGAGCAGTGCGATGCCGAATCCGCAGAAATCGCCCGGATTACCGCTGATCGTACCGCGGTGGATATTCAGCGGAATGAGCTGGATGACCGCCTGCAGGAGATGACGGAAAAGATCGCATCCCAGCAGATCCGCGTCGCGGAAATCCGTAAGGATCTGGAAATTGCCCAGAAAGCGGTTCTGGACAGTGGTCTGGAAATTGAATCTCTGCGTTCTCAGCTGGAGGAAGCCGTATCCCGGCATGATTCTCTGACGGAATCGCTGGCACAGATGCGTACCGACATTGCAGAAAAACGTGCGGAAGCAGATGCCCGGAGCACAACGCTCCGTGAGCTGGAAAAACAGCGTATTTCTCTGGAAAATGACGGTACGGAATATGAACGCCGGCTGAACGACCTGCGTCTTCAGCTGAAGGATATCTCCGCCAAAAAGGAACTGCTTGTTTCCGCCAATGAGAAAAATGAAAACAGGCATACACAGCTGTGCGCCGATATCGATAAGATGACACAGCGGCTTTGGGATGAGTATGAACTGACTCCTTCTGCTGCCGCAGAACTCAATTTCCCGCCTGTTGAGGAGGGAAGCCGTGCACCTGCCGCGGCCCGTCTGGCGGAACTGAAAGGGCAGATCAAAGCGCTGGGACATGTAAATGTCGCCGCCATCGAGGAATATACCGAGGTGAAAGAGCGATATGACTTCGTCCGGGTGCAGATGGAAGATCTGAACGCATCCAAGGCGGATCTGATGGATATCATCGGCTCCATCGAGGGCGAAATGGAGAAAATGTTCCTTGATTCCTTTGAGAAGATCAACCGGAATTTCGGCGAAGTTTTCCGGGATCTTTTCGGCGGCGGCGAGGCGCATCTCTCTCTGAGTGATCCCGAAAACGTGCTGAGCAGCGGTATCGAAATCAGTGCCGCACCTCCCGGCAAGATGATCAAGAACCTGTCACTGCTCTCCGGCGGTGAGCAGGCTGTAATCGCCATCGCGCTTCTGTTCGCGCTGGTGCGCGTCAATCCGTCGCCGTTCTGTATCTTTGATGAGATCGAGGCGGCACTGGATGAGGTAAACGTACAGCGTGTGGCGCATTACGTTCAGCGTGTGGCACAGAGTATGCAGATCATCATGATTACCCACCGACGCGGTACTATGGAAGTTGCTGACAGCCTGTACGGTGTCACCATGCCGCGCCGCGGTGTGTCCAAAGTGTTCCAGCTGGATATGTCCTCCATGAGCGATGAGGATTTTGAAAAAGCTCTGTAAGAGCATAAGGAGTATATAATGGGATTTTTTGATAAACTGAAAGAGGGACTGACCAAAACCAAAAACGCGTTTTTCGGTCAGGTCAACGATGTGATCAAGAGCTTCCGTAAGGTGGATGAGGATCTGCTGGAGGAGCTGGAAGAGCTGATGATCTGTGCTGATATGGGTGCGGAGACAGCCGAGAATATCGTAGAAGAACTGCGCGAAAAAATCCGTGAGGATAAGCTGAGCGATGCGGAAGAGGTCAAGAGCGCGCTGAAGGAGATCCTGCAGGGACATATCGGCGAGGGTGAACCGCTGAAGCTGGAAACCACTCCGTCCGTGATTTTGGTGATTGGTGTCAACGGTGTTGGCAAGACTACATCCATCGGCAAAATCGCCGCGCATCTGAAGAGCGAGGGCAAACACGTTCTGGTTGCCGCTGCCGACACGTTCCGTGCTGCCGCTATCGATCAGCTGGCAGTGTGGTGCGACCGCGCCGGTGTGGATCTGATCCGCCAGAGCGAGGGAAGCGATCCTGCCGCTGTCGTATTTGATGCCGCAGCCGCCGCCAAGAAGCGCGGCGCGGATGTGCTGATTATCGATACAGCCGGACGGCTGCACAATAAGAAGAACCTGATGGATGAGCTGGCGAAAATCGACCGTGTGATCGCACGGGAGCTTCCGGATGTGTCCCGTGAGACCCTGCTGGTGCTGGATTCCACCACCGGTCAGAATGCCGTGATGCAGGCGAAGGAGTTCATGAACGCTGCCGCTATCACCGGCTTGATTCTGACCAAACTGGACGGAACTGCCAAGGGCGGCGCGATTTTCTCCATCAAGAATATGCTGGGCATCCCGGTGAAGTTCATCGGTGTCGGCGAGAAAATGGACGATATGCAGCCCTTTGACGCGAAGATGTTTGTCAATGCGCTCTTTGACGGCGAGGTAGACGGAAACGAAGCGGAGGAATAAGCCGATGAAAATCGTTCTTGCCTCCAGAAATAAAAAGAAAATCAGAGAACTGGAAACATTATTGGCACAATCTACGTCTATGCATATAGAGGTGCTTTCTCTGGATGATATCGGTTACAGCGATGAAATCGAGGAGGACGGTACGTCCTTCTCCGAAAATGCGCTGATCAAAGCATCCGTGCCGGCTTCGCTCGGCTATATCGGCATCGCCGATGATTCGGGGCTTACGGTGGATGCGCTGAACGGTGCTCCCGGTATCTATTCTGCCCGCTATTCCGGCGAGGGTGCGGATGACGGAAAAAACAACGAAAAGCTGCTTAGCGAAATGTGGAATGTTCCAAATGAACTTCGCGGCGCAGGTTTCGTATCTGCGGTAGCCTGCGTGCTTCCCCGCGGAATGCAGGCGGATATCCCGTCTGAGATTCGCGCAAAGAGCCGCGAGGGGCTGGATGCCTTTGTTCTGCGCGGCGAATGCAGAGGAACAATTCTGCACGAGAAGCACGGAGAGGGCGGATTCGGCTATGATCCGCTGTTCTATGTGGCAGAGAAGGGAAAGACCTTTGCCGAGCTCAGCGCTGAGGAGAAAAATGCCATCAGCCATCGCGGTATCGCCATGCGCGCATTCTGCGCGGCGTTTACCGCTGTATTTCAAGAGAAAACCGAGGACTGATTTATGCTGACAAGCAAACAGAGAGCGGCGCTTCGCTCCATGTCCAATGAAATGGATACCATCATGCAGGTGGGAAAGGGTGGAATCGGAGAAGAATTGATCATCTCCGTGAACAATGCTCTGGAAGCGCGTGAACTGATCAAGATGAGTGTTCTGGATACGGCACCCGTCACTTCCCGTGAGGCGGCGGATCAGCTGGCAGAGGAAACCGGCGCGGATGTAGTTTCCGTCGTCGGACGGAAATTTGTCCTCTACCGGGAATCCAAGAAGAAAAAGAGAATCATACTGTAAAATGGATAAGGGAACAAGCAGACGGCACCGTCTGGCGATCTACGGCGGGACATTTGCGCCGCCGCATATCGGACATGTGCACGCGGCACTGGCGTTTCTGGAACAGCTGCAGCCGGATACACTGCTGATCATGCCGGCAGCCGTTCCTCCTCATAAGCAGATCGATGCGGGGGATGATCCTCGTCTGCGGCTTGCCATGGCTCGTGCGGCGTTTGATGAGCTGGACAGCCGTATCCGCGTCAGCGATTATGAGATCAGCCGCGGCGGCGCCAGCTATACCTGGCAGACGCTGACCCATTTCAGCAAAACGACGGACAGCGATCTGATCTTCCTCTGCGGAACGGATATGTTTCTGACGCTGGATCTGTGGCGTTCACCGGAAATCATCTTCAGCCTTGCGGAAATTGCATGCGTTATGCGTGTGGATGATCCCGCAGCATATCAGCGGGTGAAATCCAAAGCCGCAGAATATGCCGAGCGCTTTGGGGCGCGTACGCAGATGGTGGAAGCCATGCCGCTGGAGATGTCCTCCAGCGAAATCAGAGAACGTATCCGTCAGGGAGAGGATATAGCAAACCTTGTACCTGCCGACGTCGCTTCGTTTATTGCCGCGCATAACCTGTATCAGAAATAAGGATCAAAGATGGAAAATGTGATTACAGAAGAGATGCTCGCACAGCTGCGTGAGCGTGTCAGAGCGTATCTGGATGAGAGACGCTATCTTCATACGCTGGAGGTGGAAGAGGAAGCTGCACGCATAGGAGCGGTTTTTCTGCCGGATAAAATCGAAAAACTGCGCGCCGCCGCGCTTCTGCACGACATAACCAAGCGGGACTCTTTCGAAAAACAGTTGCAATATTGTGAAGAATTTGGTATAATGATTGATAAGGCGGAGTTTGATGCTCCGCAGGTACTGCACGCCGTTACCGCCGCAGCAGTAGCCGCCCGCGATTTTGCCGATATCGTGGATGAAGAGATCCTCGGAGGCATTCGCTGGCATACCACCGGTCACGACGGAATGAGCGTATTTGAATCCGTGATTTTTCTTGCCGATTATATTGAGCCGAGCCGTACCTTTGATGACTGCATCAGCATGCGGAATTATTTCTGGGGATCCATGCCCAACGCGGATGACCGGACCGTACAGGCTGTGCATCTGTGCCGCAGTATGGTGTATGCTTTTGATCTGACTATGCGTCAGCTGCTGGATGAAGCGGCACCTATCGGTACACATACGGTTCTGGCGCGGAATTGTTTTCTGGACAGGCTTGCGGCACTGACAGAAGCCTGATTATTATCCGAAAGGCGGATATATTATGAAAAAACGAAGAAAGAAATCGCAATCTGCGGGCAAGCAGCAGCTGATCATCATGCTTTTTGTTATGGTGCTGGTGATCGTCTCGCTGGCTTCCGCTGTTGTGTTCCTATACAAGCCCGGTGCGGACAGCAGCGATCTGCCGTTTTCCACCGATACCGCTCCCGATCCCTTCCAGGAAACTCAGCCGGGGACGCCCTCTTCCGGTGATAATTCTCCTGAGACGACAGGAGGCGGTACATCATCCGGTCCGGTCTATAAAGAGAGGGATGATGTGTATAACTTCCTCCTGATCGGTTATGACCGTGCAGCTAATCTGGCAGATGTGATTATGCTGGTTCATTACGATGTGAATGCGGGAAAAGTTGCTATTATGCAGCTTCCGCGGGATACCTATTTTGCCGGGGATTCCAATAAGCCGTCGCTGAACGTACAGTTTGCCGCATATTACAATCGGGCGTTCAATGGACGCGAGAAGAATCCCGCAGCCATAGCCGCTGAGAAATTCGCACAGGATATGGAGCAGAATCTCTGTATCAATATCCATTATACCGCTGTTATGGATCTGAACGGCTTTGTCGATATCGTCAATGCTATCGGCGGCGTGGATCTGTACATCCCCTACGATATGGAGTATGAAGATCCCGAACAGGATCTGTATATCAACTTCAAAAAGGGGCAGAAGCACCTGAACGGAGCTGACGCTGAGAAATTTGTTCGTTTCCGTGAAGGATTCATTCAGGCAGATATCGGACGCGGCAATGCCCAGAAACTTTTCCTTGCCGCATTCATTGAGAAGGCAAAGAGCAGTATCAGTATTACCAACGTGTCTCTGCTTTCTTCTCTCGTCAGCGAAATTCTGGAAAATCTGACTACGGATATCTCCGCTGCGGATGCCGTGTATTTTGCAAAAAATGCGCTGAGCGTGGATATGTCCAATATCACAATGCTGACCGTTCCCGGTGACAGCGTTGGCGGATATTTTGTTATCAACCGCGGAGCTACCCTTGCCGCCATCAATGCACATTTTAACGTGTACGACAACGATATCATTCCCGCAATCTTTGATAAATCCCGCAAATTTACCAGTGCGACCTCCACGGCAATTGCCGCTGCCTACTACGCGGAAAATGCCGCTCTGATCAATGAGTTCAACGCCCAGAATATCCGCAATAATTCCATTACAATTCCTATGAAACCGGAGACCTGATTTATGGAAGAAATGAATATGACTCCCGCTCCTCCGCTGAAAGCGGACGCTTCTCCCCGTGAGATTGCCGAATATGCCGTAACGGTTCTGGATCAGAAAAAAGCCCGGAACATCCGCATGCTTCATACAGAGGAGCAGACCGTTCTTGCCGATTATTTTGTAATCTGCAGTGGTACTTCCAGTACGCAGATCCGTTCCCTTGCCGACGAGGTGGAGTATAAACTTTCTCTTTGCGGCATCACGCCCCTTCATACCGAAGGTGCCAACGGTGCCGGCGGCTGGGTGCTGATCGATTTCGGTTCCGTTCTGGTGCACGTATTCAGCCGTGATGCCAGAGAATTCTACAATCTGGAAAAACTGTACGCTGAAACCAGCGAATGCGATATCAGCGCACTTCTTACGCAGGACTAAATAAATCAAGATAGACAGAGGATACATCATGAAGTACGATTTTAACCGCATTGATAAGAAATGGCAGGACAGATGGGAGAAAGAGCGCGCATTCTGCGCAGAGGATCATTCTTCAAGGCCGAAGTTCTACGGGCTGGTAGAATTTCCCTATCCCAGCGGCGCCGGCATGCACGTTGGACACATCAAAGCCTATTCCGGTCTGGAAGTTGTCTCCCGTAAGAGAAGAATGCAGGGCTATAACGTTCTGTTCCCCATCGGATTTGACGCATACGGTCTGCCGACTGAAAACTACGCGATCAAAACCGGTATCCATCCCCGCCAGGTAACGGATATCAATATCGAGAAATTCACCTCTCAGCTGAAGCGCGTGGGCTTCTCCTTCGATTGGGAACGTACCGTGGATACCACCGAAGAGGGCTACTATAAATGGACGCAGTGGATCTTCCGCCGCATGTTCGACGAGGGGCTCGTGTTCCGTGCAAAGACGCTGGTCAACTACTGCCCCAGCTGTAAGGTTGTACTCTCCAATGAGGATTCCCAGGGTGGTAAGTGCGATATCTGCCACAGCGATATCGTGCAGAAGTCCAAGGACGTTTGGTATCTCCGCATCACCGAATATGCGGACAAGCTGCTGGACGGTCTGGATACGGTTGATTATCTCCCCAATGTTCGTCTCCAGCAGGAGAACTGGATCGGCCGCTCTACCGGTGCATTTGCGAATTTTGAACTGGTTGATGACAGCGGTGCTTCTATTGGCGAATCCCTGCGGATCTATACCACCCGCTGTGATACCATGTTCGGCGTAACCTTCATGGTTATCGCGCCTGAACATCCGATTCTGGAGAAATATGCCGATAAGCTGAAGAATAAAGCGGAGCTGGATGCCTATAAAGCAGAATGCGCCAAGAAGACCGAATTCGAGCGTACTCAGCTGGTCAAGGATAAGACCGGTGTATGCCTCGACGGTATCTGCGCCGTCAACCCCGCTAACGGAAAACAGATCCCCGTGTACATCTCCGACTACGTTATGATGGGTTACGGCACCGGCGCCATCATGGCGGTGCCCGCACATGACGAGCGTGACTACGACTTCGCCAAGAAGTTCGGTATCGATATCATCGAAGTAATCAAGGGCGGCGATATTGAAGAAGCCGCTTATACCGGCGACGGTGAAATGGTCAATTCCGGTTTCCTCAACGGAATCAAAACCAAGAAGGAAGCCATTGAAACCATGCTGAAATTCCTCGCAGAGAAGGGCATCGGCGAGAAGGGCGTACAGTACAAAATGAAGGACTGGGCGTTCAACCGTCAGAGATACTGGGGTGAGCCGATTCCGATCATTCACTGCCCGTTCTGCGGCGATGTGGGCGTTCCCTACGAGGAACTGCCGCTCCGTCTGCCCAAGATGGAGAATTTCGCTCCCGGTGAAGGCGGCGAAAGCCCGCTGGCTAAGATTGAATCTTACGTAAACTGCACCTGCCCGAAGTGCGGTAAGCCCGCAAAGCGCGAGACGGACACCATGCCCCAGTGGGCAGGCTCTTCCTGGTACTTCCTCCGCTACATCGATCCGAAGAACGATCAGGTATTTGCGGATCCCGATAAGCTGAAATACTGGCTGCCCGTAGACTGGTATAACGGCGGTATGGAGCACGTTACCCGTCATATGATCTACTCCCGCTTCTGGCATAAGTTCCTCTATGACATCGGCGAAGTGCCTACCTCCGAGCCGTACGCAAAGCGTACCGCACAGGGTCTGATCCTCGGTCCCGACGGCGAGAAGATGAGTAAATCCAAGGGCAACGTAGTAGACCCCAACGATGTTATCGATGAATACGGCGCAGACGTACTGCGCGTGTATGTCCTCTTTATGGGTGAGTATGCCTCCGCTGCTCCGTGGAGCGACAGTTCCATGCGCGGATGTAAGCGCTTTCTGGATCGCGTTGCCGCTCTGACCGATATTGCATCCGGCCGCGGTGTGACCGCTGAGCTGGAAACATCTTTCCACAAGACCGTGAAGAAGGTTTCCCTGGATATCGAGGAAATGAAGTACAACACCGCCATCGCCGCTATGATGAGCCTGCTCAACGAGATTGCTGAAGTCGGTCACATCACGCTGGATGAACTGGAAACATTTATTGCTATCCTGAATCCCTTTGCTCCTCACCTGACGGAGGAGATCTGGGAATCCATTGGCGGCAAGGGACTGCTCAGCCTCCACGCCTGGCCGGAATATGACGAAGCGAAGACTGTGGATGCTACTGTGGAAATCGCCGTACAGATCAGCGGTAAGCTGAAGGGTACAATCCGCATCGCTGCCGATGCAGCCAAGGATGACGCCATCGCCGCGGCCAAGGCGGACGAAAAGATTGCCGCTCTGCTGGATGGCAAGACCATCGTCAAAGAGATCTACGTTCCCGGTAAGATCGTCAATATCGTGGCGAAGTAAGTTTTTTTGCATGGAAAATGCAAAAAAATATGAGGAAACAGAAAAAAACTCTTGACAAAGGCAACAGAAAATAGTATAATATTAAAGAGATATGAATTTATCTTGTTTGCCTTGAGCGAAGGGAGGGATATGGATGGCAGAGATCAGAGTTAAGGAAAATGAATCACTTGACAGCGCGCTTCGTCGGTTTAAGCGCCAGTGTCAGAGATCCGGCATTCAGGCCGAGCTTCGCAAGAGAGAATGCTACGAGAAGCCGAGTGTCAGAAAGAAAAAGAAATCTGAAGCGGCTAGAAAGCGCAAGTATAAGTAATTCTTTTTCGACAGAGGGAGCAGTGCTCCCTCTGTTTTTTTGACATTTATATTGACTTTACTGTGATAAAGTGGTATAATATCTCCGTTACATAGTTGGTTTTCCATAGAACAGATACACTCCTTGCTCAGCGGATGCCGACGGCATGCAGAGCGCGGAGGTATTTTTGTTTTTGGGCAAAGAAAGAAGGATTATTATACCATGAGTATGAATTTTGAAAGAAAACTGCCGATTCCCATGGAAGTAAAGGAAATGTATCCTCTCTCCTGGAAGGCGGAACAGACCGTCAACAGCCGCGCTGTGGAGATCCGTGATATTTTTACCGGTAAATCGGACAAGTTTATTCTGATCATCGGTCCCTGCTCCGCAGATAATGAAGACAGCGTTATTGACTATATTTCCCGTCTGCGTGAAGTGCAGGAGAAGGTAAAGGATAAAATCTACATTATCCCGCGCATTTATACCAATAAGCCCCGTACTACCGGTGACGGCTACAAGGGAATGCTTCATCAGCCCAATCCCAATGAGAAGCCCGATATGTTTAAGGGAATCGTCGCAATTCGTGAACTGCATATCCGTGCGCTGAACGAGACAGGCTTCTCCTGCGCCGATGAAATGCTTTATCCGGAAAATTACCGCTATCTGAGTGATGTGCTCGGCTATGTTGCCATCGGCGCACGTTCTGTGGAAAATCAGCAGCACCGTCTGACTTCCAGCGGTCTGGATATTCCTGTCGGCATGAAGAACCCCACCTCCGGCGATATCTCCATCATGATGAACGCCATCACTGCGGCGCAGCATAAGCACACGTTTATCTACCGCGGCTGGGAAGTGCATTCGGAGGGTAATCCCCTCGCTCACGCCATTCTCCGCGGATACGTGAATAAGCACGGTCAGTCCATCCCGAACTATCATTTTGAAGATCTGGGACATCTGGCAGAGATGTATTTTGTCAGCGGACTGGAGAATCCTGCACTGATCGTGGATACGAACCATTCCAACTCCGGCAAGAAATATCTGGAACAGCCCCGCATCGCTAAAGAGATCCTGCACAGCTGCCGTCATGATGCCGATGTAAAGAAACTGGTCAAGGGTCTTATGATTGAAAGCTACATCGAGGATGGCGCCCAGAAAATCGGCGAATGTATCTACGGAAAATCCATCACGGATCCCTGCCTCGGCTGGGAAAAGACAGAACGGCTGATTTACGATATCGCCGATCTGCTGTAAACTGCATAAAAACAGGGAAGATTCTCAAAAGAGAATCTTCCCGTTTTTGGTTTGCATTTCAGAATCGGAAGTAGATGAAGGGGTTGTATGCGCCCATGGCAAGCTGAATGGTGCAGAGGAAGAGGACAAGCATCAGTGCCACATCATACAGCGTGAGCATTTTGCCGGAGATAGCTGCCGTTCCTCCGCGGCTCAGACGGTCCTTGATCTTGCCGGCGATCGGCATGCTGAACAGCACAGCCGCTGCCAGGGCGATGAAGAATACCGTGTTGACTTCTGCGCGCTGCAGGAGCAGAATCGCACCGGTGGAGCCTGTGCCGGTCATGCCGTATGCACCGAACATGGCTTTGGTGTAATCCCAGAGACTGCCCAGGGATTCGTGCGTGAAGATCACCCATCCGTAAACAATGCAGAACAGCGCCCAGATGTGTGAGAGGATCTTGTGACCCTCCAGCAGTTTGAGTAGGAATTTCTTCTCCAGAATCAGAATCGTTCCGAAGAACAGACCCCAGAGAACAAAGTTCCAGGATGAACCGTGCCACAGACCGGTGAGGAACCAGGTAACAAAGATGTTGAAGATCCAGCGTTTTGCGGAAACCCGGTTGCCGCCCAGCGGAATGTATACATAATCACGGAAGAATGTGGACATGGAAATGTGCCAGCGGCGCCAGAAATCCGTGACGGAATTGGCAATGTAGGGATAATTGAAGTTCTCCAGATAGTGGAAGCCCATCATGCGTCCCATACCGATTGCCATGTCGGAATAGCCGCTGAAGTCGAAGAAGATCTGGAATGTGTAGGCAATGATGGCTACCCAGGAACCGATCACGCCCAGATCGTCTGCGCTGTTGGCAAACAAAGAGTCGCAGGTCTGCGCCATTGTGTTGGCGATCAGGGTTTTCTTACCGAGACCGACGATGAAACGGCGGAGACCGGCGGCGAAATCATCCAGTGTTTCCGAGCGGGCGTTCAGTTCTTCCGCAATGGTGGAATAACGGACAACCGGACCGGCAATCAGCTGCGGGAACATGACAACGTACGCCGCAAAGTTGATAATGTCCTTCTGCGCCGCTACCTGACCGCGGTATACGTCGATAGAGTAGGACATGGTCTGGAAAGTGTAGAAGGAAATACCGATGGGCAGAACGATCTGGATCAGCGGAACCGGAAGACCGGTTATGGAACCGAAGGTGGATACGAACATGCCCAGATATTTGAATGTGCCGAGCAGTCCCAGATTGCCGATCAGAGATACGGTGAGAAAAACTTTCTTCATCCGCATATTACCGGCATTGTGATACTTCTCGATCATGCGTCCGCAGGTGTAATCCAGCGCAGTGGAGTAAAACATGAGAAGAACGTAAACCGGCTCCCCCCATGCGTAGAAAATCATGGAGAACAGAAACAGAACCGTGTTTCTGCCGCGGAGACCGCAGAAATGTCCTGCCGTGTAATAGCAGATGAAGAACAGCGGCAGAAACGCAAATAAAAATGTAAGACTTGAAAATACCATACGTTCCTCCCGTAATTACTTCAATCCGCGCAGCGAATCGCCGTAGTAGTCGTAGATGATACGGTCGCTCATTTCCAGAAGCAGAACGTCCGTGATGCCTTTTTCCTTGATGTATTCCGCAAGATCAATATTTTCCAGCGTGGGGTTGGAGTCTATGTAGCGGATATACGTTTTGTCAAAATAGGATGCCAGCGGCTCCATCAGCGGCGGGGAATAGGAATCGCCGATGAACAGAAGCACACGACCGGTTTTGTTTTCGGGATAGGTTACCTCTTCCAGAATCGGCTGGAATGCGGTGTAGTGACCGTAGGTGCGCTTGGTGTTATGTCTGGCTTTCAGATAATTTTCCATATTGGTGGCAATCTCGATCTTGCTGTTGTAGCTGACGCCGTGCTCCATAACAATATCGTGAGGGGGCAGATCATAGGAAGCTACAGCAAAAGGATCGGAGATCGTGTACCGGGCGGTGGCGGTTGCGTTGGAACCGTAGAAAGTAACAGCGGGGAAGGAGACGATCTCAGGTTCACGGAGAGTGATGTCGCTGTAATTTTCCTTGAACATCTCCACTACGGAACGGTAAGCTTCCGTGTAGCCGTATACGTTCCAGTGGTGATCCGTGCGGAAAAACTTGTTGTATTTATCTTCGATGGTATCTACCTTGACCCATCCGCGCTGTACGGAGGGATCCAGTTTTTCAAAGAATTCCTCAAAGAGTACCCGCTTGGATTCACTGGGAAGGATGAGATCACAGAGTGCTGTATCCTCAAAGCAGGTCGCCGCATATACATACCAGTTCACTCCGGGAACTTCGGTGGCAAATCCGTTGATCTTCTCCAGCTGTTTTTCCATCGTCGGGCGGAGTTTGTCGTTTGTGGCAGAGGGGATGCGGACGTAGAAGCTCATCTTCGGACCGTCTTTTTCCGTCTGCGCATCGATCTGATAATAGCGGTGCTGATTATTGCTCTTCAGATAAGTGGCATTATAGGTGGGGGAGAAAGGAGGCTCGGTTTCCGGCGCAGTAGTCTCGGGTGCTGTTGTTTCTGTTTCCGGCGGAGAAGTAGTCTCCGCATTGCCGGAGGTAACTGCATCGGTTACGGCAGGTGCCGTGGTGTCCGGTACACCGGTGGTTTCCGCGGGCACGGTTGTATCGGAGGGGGTATTCTCCTTGGCAGCTTCCATGCGTTCAAGAACATCCCGGTTACCAGCTTCCAGAAGCAGGGCAGTGATGGGATTGTTCAGTGACTGAGTGAAAGTGCTGGCGATGGAGGTGATATCCACATAAAAGGGAATATAGTTGGTGTAGATATCGGTGATTTCCCGTTTTGCCTCTTCAATGCCGTTCAGAAGAGGAGCAGCAAAGGAATCCGGATCATAGACTTTTTCCACTTCGATGATGTTGCCCACATTCTCATTTACAATGAGACCTGCGGCGCACAGTACCCGCTTTGCCGGAGCACTGATCATGACCAAGAGCAGAAATGATGCGAATACGGTAATGAAGACTTTGTTGCGCAAAAGCTCACTTCCTTTGTAAAAAATTACAGAATTTTAAGGAATTTTACTGATTACATTGTACCATATAAAGTGATACATGTCAATAAAAAGTTAACGGGATAACAGAAAGAGGAAAATGTCTGCAGAGAATGGTTGGATTGTGACATGTTTGAGCGATACGGGTAATGACACACGGCAAAAAAAGATGTATAATATAAGCAAATCTAATCCGTATTTCTGTATTAAGGAGAGAATATATGAAAAAGATTCTTCTGGATAAAGCATTGTCACACTATGAGGACGGCATTTCTCTGATTGCCGGGAAAATGCAGCTGGAGTATGCGATCGCGGATGCGCCCGATTACGGCTGCATCAATATCTGCACACCTGCGTTTGCGGAATCCTGCGAAAAGCTCGTTTCGTTGCTGGAAGGTCATGCCGGAGAGCATCGCTGGCATGCCATCTGCAAAACGGCAGAGGGGGGATTTGTCATCTGCGGTGAGCGCAAATGGGACTGCCTCCATGCCCTGCTGAAGGTGCTGGATCGGTATGACGAAGAGATTTGCGAGTTCAATGTCTCCCGTTTTGACCGTCTGTATGAAAACTTTGACGATTTTTACGGCGGATTTGCCCGTGCAGCGGATGATTTTGATCTGGTTACCCACATGATCGACACGGTGCGTACCGGTGTGGAGAATTTCGAAATCAATACCCTCTATGACGATATTCCGATACAAATCCGTGAGCGGGAGCACAAGAACGATGTGTACCCCTGGTGGTGTACGTATTCTCCCGGACTGGATATGTTCTATGAAAGCCGCCTGATGCGCGGAACATATAAGGAGAACATGCTGGAGAATAACCGGCGTAATCTTTTGAAGAATACGGATCTTGCCCATAAGCTCGGTCTTGCGCCCGTGTTCACGACGTTTGAACCCCGGCTCATTCCGGAGCGTTTCTTCCGTAAGTATCCCGAGCTGCGCGGTGCCCGCGTGGACTACGATGCCTATTCCTCCGTCGTGGAATACGGTCTGGATCCCACCCATCCGCTGGTCCTGGAACATTTCTCCGAGATGATGGCACAGCTGATGGCGGATGTACCGGATCTG
>SVTS01000037.1 GCA_015063645.1 Oscillospiraceae bacterium
AGGCGGTATAATAATAAATAAAGAAATCATGGGGAGAGCGAAATGAATTATAAAACTCTGGGAAAGACAGGGCTGTCCGTGTCGGCAGTCGGTTTCGGCGGTATTCCGATTCAGCGGATCACCAAAGAAGAAGCGCGTCCGCTGCTGGAAGCAGTGCGTGCGGCGGGCATCAATTACATAGATACAGCGAAAGCCTATACGGTCAGCGAAGAGTGGATCGGGGCGGCAATCCGCGGCATGCGGGATGATTTCATTCTGGCGACCAAGAGTATGGCACGCACAAAAGAGGCTATGGCGGCGGATATTGCCGACAGTCTGGCAAAACTGCAGACGGAGTATATCGATCTGTATCAGATTCATAACCCGAATATGGCACAACTGGATCAGGTGCTGGCACTGGGCGGCGCACTGGAAGCGCTGATGGAAGCCAAATCTGCGGGAAAGATCGGTCATATCGGACTGACTGCCCACTCCCGTGAGGTATTCGAGCGTGCGCTGGAGCTGGATTTTGTGGAGACGATCATGTTTCCCTATAATATCGTCGAAACTCAGGGCGAAGACCTGATCGCCCGCTGTGCGGAGAAGAATATCGGCTTCATCGCCATGAAACCTATGGCAGGCGGCGCGATTGAAGACGGTACTTTGGCAATGCGTTTTATCTGTGCCAATCACGCGGTGAGCGTGGTGATTCCCGGTATGTACTGCGCGGAGGAAGTGGCACAGAACTGTGCCGCAGCCGCAGATTTCTCTTCGCTGTCGGCGGAGGAACAGGCTAAAATCGCCGCCGTCCGTGCCGATCTGGGTGAGAGTTTCTGCCGCCGGTGCAATTACTGTGCCCCCTGCGCTGTAGGGATCAGCATCCCCAGCGTGTTCCTCTTTGAGGGATATCTGTCTCGCTATAATCTGCAGCAATGGGCACATGAGCGCTATGCTACGCTGAGTGTGAAGGCATCCGCCTGCATCGGATGCGGCGTGTGCGAGGAGAGATGTCCCTATCATCTGCCTATCCGCGAAATGATGAAGCGCGCAGCGGCTGGATTTGGGGAGTGAGTTTGTACGAACCGGTACATTTCATTATAAAATATACGCCGCAGGAATTGGCAAAGCCAATTCCTGCGGCGTTTTTTGTTGCGACAGGTGTGCACACACGGAAAGCACAGGCAAGGAGGATGGGGGGAGGGTGAATTGTTGTCCGCAGGACAACAAAAGGGAGGTGGGAAGAAAACCTCGCCGATTGAGATGGTTTCTTCCTGCCTCCCTCCGCCGCGTTAGCGGCGGAAAAAGCTGAAGCGGTTTATTTTGGAGTCATATCTGAAGATGTGCAGCGCGTTTTATCAGATACCCTTCTTGGAGCGCTCGATGTGCTCGATTTCGCTCTCGTTTACGGTAGAAACGCGGCCGGCGATAGGCATGATCTTCTGGCTGATGACGTCAACAATGCCGTCAGCCTGCGGGAAGAAGAACTTCTCCAGCTCGAATGCGGGGGTGATCCAGTTGCGGGAACCGAATACAACCGGCGGAGCATCCAGATAATCGAATGCCATCTCGGTGATGTTGGAAGCCATGTCGCGCATGACGGAGTTGCGGTCAACTGCGTCGCCTACGATGATGATGCGGCCGGTCTTCTTGACGCTCTCGATGACCTTCTCATAGTTGAAGGGAACGATGGAGCGGGCGTCGATAACCTCGGCGGAGATGCCGTAATCAGCCTGCAGCTTGTCAGCCGCTTCCAGAGCACGGTAGAGAACCGCACCGATGGAGAGGATGGTCACGTCGGAACCTTCGCGCTTAACATCGGGTTCGCCGAAAGGAACCTCGTAATACTCGGTGGGAACGCCTTCCTTGTGGAACTCTTCGCCCTTATCGTAGATACGCTGGGATTCGAAGAAGATCACAGGGTCGGTGCCGTTCAGGGCAGCGTTCATCAGACCCTTTGCGTCATAGGGAGTAGCGGGGAAGCAAACCTTCAGACCCGGAATATGCGCGGTGAGCGCGGTCCAGTCCTGAGAGTGCTGTGCGCCGTACTTGGAACCGACGGATACACGGACGACCACGGGCATCTTCAGGATGCCGGCGGACATGGACTGCCACTTGGACAGCTGGTTGAAGATTTCATCGCCTGCGCAGCCGATGAAGTCGGCGTACATCAGCTCAACGATTGCACGACCGCCTGCCATTGCGTAACCGACGGCGGAACCGACGATTGCGGACTCGGAAATCGGAGCGTTGAAGAAGCGGTGATAGGGAAGAGCCTCTGTCAGACCGCGGTATACAGCAAATGCACCGCCCCAGTCACGGTTGTCCTCACCGTAAGCGATGGTGGTGGGATCTTCGTAGAACTTGTCGAGAATGGACTCAAACAGAGCATCGCGGATGCCGAGGAGCTTGATCTTCGGAATCGGTGCACCGTTTTCATCATAGGCATAGCGAGCCTTGGTAGCAAGCTGCTTTACGCGCGGATTCTCTTCCTTGGGCATCAGAACCTCTGCCTCGCGGGTGGTATCCATGGAGGGGGTGGAGGTATTGGAGAGCATCAGGGAGGAGATCATCTCGGGCTCTTTCGCCAGATCCATGCGCGGGGAGATCTCGTCATCGATTGCCAGCGTGCAGATCTTCATCATGCGCTTAACAATGCCTTCTTCGATTGCGGCGAATTCCTCGTCGGATGCGATGCCGCCCTCAACCATCTTCTTGCGGTAAGCAGCGATGGGGCAGGCTTCCTTCCATGCTTCGATCTCTTCGGGAGTACGGTAGGTGGAGGAGTCGGAGGGAGAGTGACCGCTTACACGGTAGGTAGCAACCTCAAGCAGTGCGGGACCCTTTCCGGCAAGCAGGATTTCCTTCTTGCGGGTGGTGGCGTCGATAACAGCCAGCGGATCATAACCGTTTACGCGCTCAGCGTGGAGCTGAGATGCGGAGAAGCCGGCACCAAGACGTGCGGGCATATCAAATGCCATGGTCTCGCCCTGGGTCTGACCGCCCATGCCGTAGAAGTTGTTGAATACGTTGAACAGGATCGGCATACCCTCGTCGGAGTATTTGCCGTCCATGCCCCACAGCTCGGTGATCTGACGCATGGAAGCCATGTTCAGAGATTCGAGAACGGGACCGCGTCCCAGAGCACCGTCACCGGAGTTGGCAACAACGATGCCCTTTTTGTGGTTGGCTCTCTTGTACAGAGCTGCACCCAGAGCAACGGGAGCTGCGCCGCCTACGATAGCGTTGTTCGGGAAAATACCGAAGGGAATGAAGAATGCGTGCATGGATCCGCCAAGACCGCGGTTGAAGCCGGTGGTGCGTGCGAAGATTTCAGCCAGCGCGCCGTAGAGCAGGAAATCGATTGCCAGATCGCGGATGTTGCCCTTGATCTCTTCCTTGCCCTCAACGACCTGCAGAATCTGACCGCCGAAGAACTCCTTCATGATGTCGTACAGTTCCTGCTCATCCAGCTTGTAGATGGAGGAGAGACCCTTTGCCAGAATCTCACCGTGGCTGCGGTGGGAACCGAAAGTAAAGTCATTGATATCGAGGCAGTAAGCTTCGCCGACAGCGGACGCTTCCTGACCGATGGACAGATGTGCCGGACCGGGGTTGTTGTACTTGATGCCGTTGTATTCGCTCTTTATCTTGATCTCGTTGAGCATCGTCTCGAACTCGCGGATGATCCGCATGTCGCGGTAGATGCGCAGGAAATCTTCCTTGGTGTAGATTGCCTTCTCTTCAGCGAGAGTCTTGTTGTAGCGGCATACAGGGATATCATTGAAATGAATGTAACCGGGCTGGAATACTTTCCCGGGATCGACATATTGACTCTTGGGCATAGCCGTAATCTCCTTAATATGTAATATAGATAACTATCTGAATTTTCAGTTGATCAAAATATAATTAAATCCCGTTTTGACCCCCGGGCGTGTGCCGGGAGACAAAACACCTTATGGCTCTGCGAGTGTACGACCGAAGGGAGTGCGCGAAGGTGCGAACACACAGAGCCCACCACATAAAAACCGAAGGTTTTTATGTGTTTTTCAGATCATAAACATCCCTTCACGGATTACTTCGCATACGGTGGGATGCGGGAAAACGATCTTCTGAACGTCTTCCACTCTCTCTCGCTTGGCAACCATAGCTGCCGTGCCGAAGATGATCTCGGAAGCGTAGGAGCCGATCATGTGTACGCCGAGGATTTCGCGATGCTCGCCGATGACGATCTTCACGATGCCGTCGCCGCCTTCATTTTCGGCAATATAGCGCCCGCTGTAGCGGAGGCTGATGGTGTGTTCGGTGGCCTTGATGCCTGCCTTGGCGGCACTTTCTACCGTTTCACCAACCGTACCTACTTCGGGATTCGTGTAAATTACTGCGGGAATGGAGCGGTAATCTACCTTGTCCTTCTTGCCCAGCATGTTGTTTACAGCAACTTCACCCTCGCGGTATGCGGTGTGTGCCAGCATGCTCTTGCCGTTGACGTCGCCTGCCGCCCAGATTCCCGGGACGGAGGTGCGGCTGTATTCGTCGGTGACGATTGCGCCGCGCTCGGTGAGAACGCCGACGGATTCCAGACCGATGCCTGCGGTACGGGCACGGCGTCCGGTGCTGACCAGAACCAGATCACATTCGACCTTGGTCTTTGCACCGTCCATCTCGTACTCCACATAACCTTCACCGGGCTTACCGCTGACAGCACAGACCTTGGCACCCAGAATGAAGTTAACGCCGCGTTTCGCATAATTTTTCTGCAGAATGGAGGAAATCTCACCGTCGGTGGGACCGGCGATCTTGTTCATCATCTCGATAACAGTGACGGATGCACCGATGGAGTTGAAATAAGACGCCATCTCCAGACCGATGACGCCGCCGCCGATGACGGCAATGCGCTTCGGTGCCACGCGGAGATCAAGAATCTCACGATTGGTAACCGCGAAGCCGTTTTCCACGGATTCCTTCAGACCGGGAATCGGGGGAACGGCGGCGGAAGAGCCGGTGCAGATCAGCAGCTGCTTGGCGGTGTAGGTTTCGTCATTTGCGCTGACGGTGAATCCGTCTGCGGATTTACCTGTGATGGTTGCTGTGGCGGATACAACAGTCACACCTGCGCCCTTCATCTTGGCACCGACGCCGGAAACCAGCGTACGGACAACCTTATCCTTGCGATCCACAACCTTGGCATGGTCAATGGATGCGCCACTTACGGTAACGCCGTAAGCATCGCCGTGGTGAGCGTAATCGTAAATCTTTGCGGAGTAGAGCAGGGTCTTGGTGGGAATGCAGCCTTCGTTGAGGCAGACACCGCCCAGTGCACGCTCTTCAAAAAGGCATACTTTCATGCCGCTGTGAGCGGCACGCTCTGCGGCATTGTAACCGCCGGGACCGCCGCCGATAACGATCAGATCGTAAATCATGCGTTCTCCTCCTTATTTCGCCAGAAGCAGCTCGAAGTTTTCAAGCGCTTTGCAGAGATCAGAGAGGAAACGGGCAGCGGGAGCACCGTCCACAGCACGGTGATCGAAGGTGAGGGACAGACCCATAGCGGGATACACGGAGCCGTCTTCTCTGATGCGCTGGGTGATAGCGCAGACACCGAGAATTGCGGTCTGCGGAGGATTGATAACAGGAGTGAAGCTTTCAACGCCGAGGGAACCGAGATTTGTCACGGTAAAGGAACCGCCTGCCATCTCATCGGGGGTCAGCTTGCCGTCACGCGCCTTGGCGGCGGCAGATTTCGCATACGCGGAGATAGCGGAGAGAGAAAGCTCTTCCGTCTTGAACAGCGTCGGAACAAGCAGTCCACGCTCTGTATCCACAGCCAGACCAATGTTGGCATGCTTGAAGAAGCGGAACTTGTCATCCACAACGTTGGCGTTGATGGTCTTGTGATTCAGCAGTGTGCGGGAAACCGCAAACAGAACCATATCGTTCAGGGAAATCTTGCCAAGACCCAAATCCTCGCCCTTTTCCTTCAGCATAGCGCGGAAGTTCATGAGAGCGGTTGCATCGAAGGAAGAATTCAGCGTCAGCTGTGCCATCTCGGAGAGAGAAGCATGCATCTGGCGGGCGATTACACGGCGGACGCCGTTGAATGCCTCTTCCTCGTATGCCATAGCGTCATCCTCTGCGGCTGCAGCGGGAGCTGCGGCAAGAACTTCAGCGGCGACGGGAGCTTCTTCTTCAACAACGATCGGCTGACCGGCGAGGAATGCCTCGACAGCAGCGGTGTTGGCAACAAAGCCTGCATCCAGTGCGGCATTGATATCGCGTTCAATGATACGACCGTGAGGACCGGTGGGAGCGACTTTCGTCATATCCACACCGCTCTGCAGTGCCAGATTCCTGGCGCGGGGAGAAATGCGTACGCGCTCGCCTGCTTCTGCCGGTGCGGCAGTAACAACGGGAGCAGCGATTTCCTCTTTCTTTTCTTCAGCGGGAGCTGCTTCGGCAGCTGCTTCCGCCGGAGCGGATGCGCTCAGCGCGGAGACATCTTCTCCGGCTTCGCCGATATAGCAGACGGTGTCCAGACAGGGAACCACATCGCCCTCGTTTACGAGGATCGCAAGCATGGTGCCGGAGAGCTGGGCAGGTTCATCAAAGGTGGATTTATCCGTTTCGTAAGAGAACAGGATATCGCCTTCGGCAACCGAATCACCGACTTTTTTGTGCCATTGGGTTATGATACAGCTTTCAACGCTCTGCCCCTGACGGGGCATAATCACGGGCTGTGCCAATTGGAAATCATCCCTTTCATATAGAAATTAAATTGTAAACAGATGGAATATGCCGCTCTGCGGCAGGGAAAACAGGGTCAGTCCAGATCTTCTCTCACGTCAAGGACGCGCACACCGAGCCTCTTTGCTTCGCGGGCGATATCCTCCGGAAGGGGCGCATCGGTGATGATAATATGTACCTGATCCAGATGACAGAAGGTGTAGGGCAGGCTCTTGTCGATTTTTGATGCGTCCAACAGAAGGACAACCAAACGTGCCTTGTCCACGACAACACGCTTCAGTTCACATTCGCTGTAATTGCCGCCGGTGAATCCGCTCTTCAGCGAGAGTCCCGAGGGGGACAGGAATGCAATGTCGATGTTGATATCGGACAGAAAACGCATGGCGTGCATGCCCGTCACCGTCTGATAATCCCGGTCCAGCTTGCCGCCGACGATGTTGACAGCGGGAAGACCGATTTTGCACAGCTCAAGTGCCGCCATAGGATTGGTTGTCGTAAAGGTAAACCGTTCGTTCGGTACATAGGGGACAATGCGCTGCAGGGTGGAGCCGGAGTCGATAAAAATCGAACGGCCTGTCTCCAGAAATTCCGCCGCCCGGCGGGCAATTTTCTCCTTGGATGCCACATTTTCCTGCATGCGGGTGGTGATAGCGTCATCGGTGGAGGTGGTGATGAACTTCATGGAGCGGGCGCCGCCGCGCACCTTGATTGCCTCACCCTGGGATTCGAAAAACTCGATATCGCGCCGCAGTGTCATGCCCGATACATCGGGAAACATGGACTGCAGTTCCTTGATGGAAATAAAAGGTTTTTCCGTGAGAAGCGCACGGATGCGTTCTCTTCTTTCATTATACATGGGGCGTCCTTTCTGTCAGTTCATGTACTGACCGAATCAAAACTCATATTATTTTAACACATTTCAGTTGTGAATGTCAACAGCTAAAGTGATAATAAATGTAAACTTTTTTGATTGAAATTCACACGGTCTGTCACAGATATACGGAATCAACTGTTTTTTCGGGAAATAACAAAAGCACCGGAGAATACAGAATTCTCCGGTGTAATTTTTTATTCAACCAGCATGGCGCTGAGACGGATCACGTCGCCGGCACCCATGACAAGGATCAGATCGTCCTCTCCGCTTTCCGCTTTCAAAATTTCCGCGGCAGAGGCAAAATCCAAAGCCGCACGGCATTTGCCGCCCTTTTTGCGGACGGATTCTGCAAGCAGCTCGGAAGACATTCCCAGCGTATCCGTTTCACGCGCGGAATAGATGTCCGTGATGATTACTTCATCTGCTGCATCCGAGGCAAGCACGGAAACAAAATCATCAAAGAGTTCTTTCAGACGGGAGTATGTGTGAGGCTGGAATACACACCACAGCTTTCTGTGGTCCATGCCCGCCGCACCGTTCAGTGTGGTGGCAATTTCGGTGGGATGATGGGCATAATCATCATATACGGCGGCACCGGTGGACATTTTCCCGCGGAAATCCATGCGGCGTCCCGCACCGTCGAAGCTGTGCAGTGCCTCCGCCGCATCTGCAGGAGCAATACCGTTTTCAATGGCTGCCGCAGCTGTCGCCAGCGCATCGCAGATGTTGTGGGCGCCGGGAACGCTCATCTGTACGCGGCAGAGGTTTTCACCGCGGCGGCGCACCGTAAAGGAGGGCATTCCGTGACTGAACTTGATATCCTCTGCGGAATAATCTGCCTGCGGACATTCCACACCGAACGTGATGATCTGTCCCTTGTAATCCCGGGCGGCTTCCAGTACGTTGGCATCTCCGGCGTTCAGAAATACCCGACCGTTTTCACCGGTCCGCTCCATGAAATGGGAGAAGGATTCTTCGATCTGCGCAAGGCTGTGGAAATAATCCGGATGATCCATCTCAATATTCAGTACGATCGCCTGTGTGGGATAGAAATCCAGAAAAGAATCCATGTATTCACACGCTTCAAAAATGAAGAATTTTTCTCCGCCGATGCGGTCACACCGTCCGTCCGCATCCTTCAGCGGCGCACCGCAGCTGACGGTGGGATCGGCCCCGCAGAGGCGGAAAACACGTTCCATCATGGATGTGGTAGTGCTTTTTCCGTGCATACCGCAGATTCCGATGCGCGTCTCGTATCCGCTCATAATATAGCCGAGATAATCGGCACGGGATACTACGGGAATGCCGCGGCGCTGTGCCTCCGCATATTCCGGCAGGGAAGCGGGGATCGCCACCGTGTATACCAGCATATCCGCTTCCGCCACATGGGCGGGATCGTTTTCGTAGTGAATGGTAATGCCGAGCTTTTCCAGCTGTGCGGTCAGCACAGAGGGAGAGCGGTCATAGCCGGAGACGTGATATCCGCGCAGATGGGAAATGTGCGCGAGAGAACTCATACTTACTCCGCCGATACCGGCAAAATATATGTGTTTCTTTCCGTCGAGCATTGCGGCAATGCGCTGCGCGCCGAAATGAGTATTTTCCAGAGCCATGTGGATTCCTCCGTTCAATGAATGGTGTTTCAAGCTGTTTTGTGTATAATTTATAAATCTTTTATTCAAAATTTATAAACTGGAAATATTATATTAATAAAAAAATTCCATTCATGTTGAATAATCTTCATATTCGTTTAGTATAATAATACTGTGGACGAAAAAATATCATAAGCGTTTCCACGGAAAACATCAGGAGGTCAAAACAATGGATATCAGTGATATCAAAATCCGCAAGCTTTTCGACGAGGGGCCTATGAAGGCAATTGTCTCCGTAACATTCGATGGTCAGATCGCGCTTCATGATATTAAGGTGATCTACGCCCGCGAGAAGTACTTTATCGTTATGCCCAGCCGCAAGAATCCGGACGGTACCTACCGTGATATCGTGCATCCCATCAACACCGAATTCCGTGCACGGATGGAGAGTGCGGTGATCCAGGCATACAACGAAGAAGTTGCACGCGCTGCTGCGGAAGCGGCACAGCCGACCGAAGAGGCAGAGGAAGTCCCCGCCATGGCGGCTGTGGAATAAAACAGAATCAACTTGCAGAAGAAAGGCCGCCCGGCGGCTTTTTCTTTTTGCTGTCGGAGTTAAAAAAGCACGGCGCACATGGCGGACGTGCTTTTTTATCCGTTACTCTCAGATTTCCGCGCTGTCGGAGGATGCGGCAGCAGGGGATTCGGGTATCTCTGCTGTTTCCACGGCAGGGACGGGTTCTCTGATGATCAGACGGGGTTCCGCCTTGTTTTTGATGCAGTCAGCTGTGATAATCACTTCTTCCACATCGTCCCGGGAGGGAATATCAAACATGATCGCGGTCATGGATTCCTCCAGAATTGCCCTCAGACCGCGGGCGCCGGTGTTGCGCTCAATTGCCAGATCGGCAACGGCGCGCAGCGCATCTTCATCAAATGTGAGACGGACATTATCCATTTCAAACAGCTTGGTGTACTGTTTGGTCAGCGAATTCTTAGGCTCGCTGAGAATGCGCACCAGCGCATCGCTGTCCAGATGATCCAGTGAAACGATGACCGGCACACGACCGACCAGCTCGGGGATCAGACCGTACTTCACGATGTCATGCGCGGTGACATCCTTCAGCTGACCAGCTTTGCGCTTGTCTTCCTTATCCAGTACCTTGCCGTTGAAACCCATGGTGGCTGTATCGGTCCGGCGGGAGATGATCTGCTCCAAACCGTCAAAGGCACCGCCGCAGATGAAAAGAATGTTCTCCGTATTGATCTGGATGAATTCCTGATTCGGATGCTTGCGTCCGCCCTGCGGAGGAACATTGGAGACCGTACCCTCAAGGATTTTCAGCAGAGCCTGCTGTACGCCCTCACCGGATACATCGCGGGTGATGGAGGGATTTTCGCTCTTGCGGGCGATTTTGTCGATTTCATCAATATAAATAATGCCGCGTTCCGCCAGCTCGATATCGAAATCCGCTGCCTGAATCAGGCGGAGCAGGATGTTTTCCACGTCCTCGCCCACATAACCGGCTTCCGTCAGCGTGGTTGCATCGGCGATGGCGAAGGGAACCTGCAGGGTTTTCGCCAGAGTCTGTGCCAGATACGTTTTGCCAACGCCGGTGGGACCGATCAGAAGCACATTGCTCTTCTGGATCTCTACGTCATCCGCGTCGGTATTCTGGTCCGATTTTTTGCGGCGATCCTTGCCGGCATTTTTTGCATCATTGTGGAGCAGACGCTTGTAATGATTGTATACCGCGACGGACAGGGAGATTTTTGCCGCATCCTGCCCGATGATATACTCATCCAGCGTTGCTTTGATTTCCCTGGGCGCAGGCAGTGCATCGGGAGAAAGAGGAGAGAATTCGCTCTCAGCCCCCCGGTTCAGCTGCTCGTCGATCAGTTCGCTGCATGCTTCCACGCAGGCATCGCAGATGTAGGCGCCATTCGGGGAGGGAATGAGGAACATCACCTGATGCTCGTTTCTGCCGCAGAAGGAACAGCAGCGCAGATTGCTGCCTGTGTTGTTGTTCTGAGCCATGAGATTTCCCCCGGATTACGGACGGTGCGCGATTACGCGGTCGATAAGACCGTATTCCATCGCGGCTTCCGCGCTCATAAAATTGTCACGTTCGGTATCGCGGGCGATAACGTCAATGGATTTGCCGGTATTTTCGGCGAGGATCCGGTTCAGCGTGTCACGGGTTTTCAGAATGTGATCGGCATGGATCTTGATGTCGGATGCCTGACCCTGCATGCCGCCGAGAGGCTGATGGATCATGATCTCGCTGTTGGGCAGTGCAAGACGTTTGCCCTTGGTACCTGCGGAGAGCAGGAATGCGCCCATGCTGGCAGCCATGCCGATGCAGATGGTGGAAACATCGCACTTGATGAAATTCATGGTGTCATAAATAGCCATACCTGCGGTAACGGATCCGCCGGGAGAGTTGATGTAGAGGCTGATGTCCTTATCGGCATCCTGTGCCTCCAGGAAAAGGAGCTGTGCAATCACCAGGGAGGAAGTCACATCATTGACTTCGTCGGTGAGGAAGATGATCCGGTCATTGAGAAGCCGGGAGTAAATGTCATAGGAACGTTCGCCGTGGCTGGTTTTCTCCACGACAACAGGAACAAGTGCCATAAAAACCGCCTTTCTGAGCCGAAGCCCGGTGGGATTTGTCGGATTCTGCGTAAAATCCTGCAAGAATACCATTACCGCTGCCTCTTCAGAAACAGCGGTAATCGGATTCAGCAGTTGTTTGGTTGATTATTCAGCCTTGGGAGCGACGTCGGTGATGACAGCCTTTTCCTTGACCAGATCCACAGCCTTCTTAACCTTGAGATCAGCTGCGATGCCTTCAGCGTCAACCATTTCCTTGACCTTGTCAGCTTCCATGTTGTACGCTTCGGCAATGCGCTTGTACTCTTCTTCGATTTCCTCATCGGAAACGGTGCAGTTCTCAAGCTCAGCGATCTTCTCAAGAGCCAGACGGGTCTTGACCTGACGCTCTGCCTGCGGACGCATCTGCTCACGCATGGTGTCCAGATTCATGCCGGTATACTTGAAGTAGGTGGCAAGATCCAGTCCCTGCATACGGAGACGGTTGTCGTAGTCGCGGACGAAGTTCTCGGTCTCGGTCTCGAACATAGCTTCCGGAATGTCAGCTTCCAGCTTGTCGATCAGAGCGTTCAGGATCTGCTCCTCAACAGCGTTGTCAGCAGCCTTGGCATTCTTTTCTTCCAGTTTAGCCTTGATGTCAGCCTTATATTCATCAACCGTGTTGAATTCGGATACATCGCGGACGAATTCGTCATCAACTTCAGGCTTTTCGTTGAACTTCAGACCGTTCAGCTTAACTGCAAATACAGCAGCCTTGCCCTTGAGCTCTTCTGCATGGTACTCTTCCGGGAAAGTAACGTTTACATCGAAAGCGTCACCGATGTTGTGACCGACAATCTGCTCTTCGAAGCCGGGGATGAACTGACCGGAGCCGAGCTTCAGGTCGTGACCTTCAGCCTTGCCGCCGTCAAAGGGAACACCGTCAACGGAACCTTCGTAGTCGATGTTGGCGATGTCGTCCAGCTGAGCTGCACGGTCGGTAACATCGATCATACGGGAGTTGCGTGCGCGAACAGTTTCGATATCAGCATCAACATCAGCGTCGGTTACGGGAGCAACAGTACGCTCTGCTTCGATGCCGAGATAATTTTCGATCTTGACTTCGGGCTTAACGAAAACCTTAGCCTTCAGAACAACGCCGTCATCCTCGATGGATTCAACGTCGAACTCGGGACGGCTGACGATTTCGAGATTTGCCTCTTTGGCAGCCTCTGCCCATGCGGCGGGGATGATGTCATTGATGGCATCTTCATAGAAAACGCCTTTGCCGTACATCTTTTCGATGATGGAACGGGGAGCCTTGCCGCGGCGGAAGCCGGGTACATTGATTTTCTTTACGCTTGCGCGGTATGCCTTGTCAACAGCTGCATCAAAAGTAGCGCGGTCAACGTCAAAGGTGAGCTCATACTGATTCTTTTCGATAAGCTCGGTTTTTTTCAAGCTCATTGTTTTTAATCCTCCAAATTGTGTCTCTTTATATTGTATAATTTTTTTTGCAATATGTCAATGCGATATGCGAAAATTCTCAGAAACTTTCTGAGCAAATCTGTGCCTTTTTTTGTTCAATGTTCTCAATAATCAAACGGTTGGGTGATCATTGGGATGAAATTGAGATAATCTGCGGAAATCATGGTCATGGAAATTCCTTCAAAATCCGCAGAGCGGGGGACGTTGTAAACGCCGTGAATGTGACCGAAATAACAGTTTCTGATGCTGTGTGCATGGAGAACATCCACCAGTTCCCGGCAGACGAATGATCGGAACACCGGCGGGAAATGCAGATACACGAGGATCATGCTGCCGCTTTCCCCACGGAGTTTTTCCGCTTCTTTCAGGCTCATGTCCAGCCGCATGGCTTCTCTCGTGACGATCTTTTCGTAATCCGCGTTTTCCTTTGCATTCTGCAGCCGTTCTTCCACATACCATCCGCGCGTACCGCAGACGATGTAATCCTCGCAGGCGAAGGCGTTGTTGTAGAGAAAATCGATGGTGGAAAAACCGTGTTCCTGCGTGAATGCGCGCATCTTGGTCATGGTGGACCACCAGTAATCGTGATTGCCCTTGCCGATCAGCTTTCTGCCCGGCAGCGCATCGATGAACGCAAAATCCGCTGCGGCTTCCTCCAGAGACATCGCCCAGGAGATATCCCCCGGTACAATAACCGTATCCTCCGGAGAAACGATGGCGCGCCAGTTTTTTTCGATTTTTTCCGTATAGGACTGCCAGCGGGAGCCGAACACATCCATGGGTTTGTCGGCGGACAGGGAAAGATGGAGATCAGCGATGGAGAAAAGGGACATGATGAATCCTATCCGCGCAGCGGAAATCCTTTCATGGAATAGAGTGTGTGTCCGGTGTTATACTAAATCCGCCGGAAAAACCGGCAGGGGGATGAACATGGAAGAGAAGAAAAGCGGGAGTCTGAAAAACGGAAAACATCTGAAGGGCGTTGTGTGCGATGTGAAAAACTGTTCGTTTCATGACGGGGACAGCTGCTGCACGGCAAACCGGATCGCTGTAGGACCCAGTTTTGCCTCCACATCCGGCGAAACGGTCTGCGCCACATTCAAGCCGAAAATGCTGTAAGGAAATATGCCGCCGCAGGGCGGCATATTTCCGTTAATACGTTTTTCAGAAAATCACATCAGGCATTTTTTTCGCTTCGATCACCTGTGTGAAGCGGACGGGCATGGTCAGCGTGCGGCTCAGCGGAGCGGGGATCTCCGTGCCGGTGGCACCGCTCAGCGCGGCAAGAATATCGCCGGGTTCCTCGGAGGGAAGCGTCACACCAAGAGATTCTGCCACATCGGCGGAGAATTTATACGGGCTTGCGGTGGATGCGAGAATGATCGGACGATTGTCGCCGGATTCCTTCTGATACTTTTCAGCGGCACCGAGACCGACAGCGGTATGGGTATCGCAGAGATACTTTCTGTTTTCAAAACAGTTGCGGATGACGGAAGCGGTCTCTTCCTCAGAGCAGGTGTAGCCGCTGAAGACGGACTGCAGTTTCTCCATCAGCGAAACGGGAGCGGTGTACTTGCCCGCAGAGGACAACTCTGCCATGCACTGCGCGGTCAGCTCACTGCCGCCCAGCAGGAACAGAAGCCGTTCCAGATTGCTGGAGATCAGAATATCCATGGACGGAGACATGGTCTTGTAGAAGGTGCGGGTGCGGTCATACACGCCGGTGCGGATGAAATCGGTCAGTACGCAGTTGGCGTTGGAAGCGCAGATCAGCCTGCCGAGCGGCAGTCCCATCTCGCGGGCAATATACGCGGCGAAGATGTTGCCGAAGTTGCCGGTGGGCACGCAGACGTTGACCTTGTCGCCCATCCTGACGGTGCCGTTCTTTACCAGATCGCAGTACGCGGAAATGTAGTACACGATCTGCGGTGCGAGACGTCCCCAGTTGATGGAGTTGGCACTGGAGAAGAAGAAGCCGGCATCATTTGCTTTTTCGGCGAGAGCGTTATCGGCAAAGATTGCCTTGACACCGTTCTGTGCATCGTCAAAGTTGCCGTATACGGCACATACGTTGACGTTTTCGCCCAGCTGCGTGGTCATCTGGCGCTTCTGCATGGAGCTGACGCCGTCCACGGGATAGAATACGGTGATTTTCACGCCGGGAACGTCGCGGTAACCTTCCAGCGCCGCTTTGCCGGTGTCACCGGAGGTGGCTACCAGAATGTGAGCCAGACGGGATTCCCCGGTCATGGTCAGCGCACGGGAGAGCAGGCGGGGCATGATCTGCAGAGCCATATCCTTGAAGGCGCAGGTGGGACCGTGCCACAGCTCCAGCGAATGGATGCCGCCGCCGATGTTTACCAGCGGTGCGGCACCGCCGGGAAAACGATCCTCGGCATAAGCCGCGGTGCAGTCTGCCAGCAGAGCGTTTTTATCATAATCGGTAAGAAAACGGGAGAGAATGTCCGCAGCGCGCTCTTCGTAGCGCATCCCGGACAGCTTGGTCAGATCATCCGTTGTCAGAGCAGGGATTTCAGTGGGCATATACAGTCCCTTGTCAGGCGCAAGACCGCGCTTGATCGCTTCGGCGGAGGATACGGCTGCGGGGGATTTGGATGTGTCGCGTGTACTGATGTACTTCATTTTATACTCCGTAATAAAATTTATGTTTTACAGATTCCGCATGGCGAAATCGTATGCATTCCTGAAGAAAATCTTTTCAATCTGCTCCTCGCTCATGCCGCCTGCGCGGAGATAATCGGCAAGACGGGGCTGTGAGGAGATGTTCTCAATACCCTCGGGCAGTACGCCGACGCCGTCGAAATCGCCGCCCATGCAGACGGTATTCTCACCGCCAAGGGAAATATAGTGGAGGATATGATCGGCGAGCGTCTGCAGATTGCAGGGAGCACCATTGTCATGATCGGTCAGATGATAGGGAACCATGCTGATGCCTGCCAGACCGCCGAGGGCAACGATGCCTTTGAATTCCTCATCGGTGAGGTTGCGGGTGTGATTGAATACGCCAAAAGAATTGGAGTGGGTAGCGACCACGGTCTTGCCGGCGGCTTTTGCCATTTCCAGTACCTCTGCGGTGACTGCGCGGGAGGCATGGGATACATCGGGGATAATGCCCACCTCAAAACAACGGCGGACAACAGCGCGTCCAAAATCCGTCAGCGGCAGATCGGTGTCATGGGCACCGCCGATGATGGTGGGACCGCCCCACTGCAGGGTCATAAAACGGACACCCATTTTGTGCATGATGTCAACGCGGGAGAGATATCCGTTCAGCATACGGGCGTCTTCCACGGCGAGAATGAAGGCGTTTTTGCCTTCTTCAACGGCGCGGCGGATGGAATCCGCATCCGTAACACGGACGGCGCGGGGGCAGAGAGCGATCTGCTCATCCATCGTGGCGCATGCCGCGAGGAAGAATTCCCATGTAGCCTCATTGCCTTTCTTTTGGGATGCCCAGATTGCGGCAGCCTGTACGGAGGCTTCATAGCCGGAGAGCTTTTCCAGATCAACGTGAAGATCGTTTTTTGCAAGGGAGAGATTCTTTGCGTGAATGTCGTAAAAAGTATCGCAGTGGAGATCGAACAGTTTCATGATATTCTCCTAATTTCCGTTTACTGCGTTGCGGTAATGCCGGATTTCCAGCACCCGGTATTCCGCGCAGGATGGGTCTATGTAGACTTCGATTATATCAATATTCGGGATCAGTGCATCATATACCCCGGGATTCTGACGTCGCCACAACTGTACTGCCTGCATCAGCCGCGTTCGCTTGGTCATGTCTACCGCATCGGCAGGTCTGCCGTAGCGGGATCGGACGCCGGGACGGGCACGGCGGGTCTTTACCTCAGCGAAAATCAGATGCGTATCGCTGCGGGCGATGATATCCACCTCCAGATGCCCCAGATAGGCATTCCGGGCGAGAACGGTGCAGCCGTGTTCCGCCAGATACAGTGCGGCGGATTCCTCACCCATGCGTCCGAGAGAACGGGTGCTCATTGTTCGCCGGCGCGTTTTTTGTCCAGCGCCGCCTGCAGTTTGTCCCGATCCCGCTCAATAAATCCGAGGAAAGAGCGGCGGTGGATGGGGCAGGGACCTTTTTCAAATACAACCAGCTTGTGAGCGGGCGTGGGATATCCCTTGTGTCCGGCAAATCCGTAGCCGGGATACAGCGTTTCGTAATCGGCACAGAGCCGGTCACGGGTGACTTTTGCAATGATGGATGCGGCGGCGATGGAGGGGGAGAGGGCATCTCCCGAGACGATCGCCCGGGCGGGCAGATCAAAGCCGCGGTTCACGTTTCCGTCGATCAGCAGAAAATCCGGGCGGATGCCCAGACCTGCCACCGCACGGCGCATGGCAAGCAGGGATGCTTCCAGAATATTGATTTCGTCAATCTCTTCCGGGGAGGCGGAGGCAGCACACCAGGCAACAGCATCGCGGGTGATGATCTCATACAGCGCATCCCGCTTTTTCTCGGTGAGCTTTTTGGAATCATTCAGTCCCTCGGGCATGTATCCGTCGGGAAGAATGCAGGCGGCGGCGACCACAGGACCGGCAAGCGGTCCGCGCCCTGCCTCATCCGTGCCGCAGATAATCCGGATATCGCCGGTGCGGAACTGTTCATCGAATGCGAGGGTTGGGACGGTTACGGGTGATTTTGCACTCATGCGTCTGCCTCCCCTGAGGGCGGCAGATCCAGCGTAATTCGCCCGATTTTTCCGCCGCGGAATTCGTCCAGAAGAATCGTGGCGGCACGCTCGGTGTCGATTTCACCGCCGGAGATGAGGAATCCCCGTTTGCGCCCTACCAGCTCCAGAAGATCATAGGGCGTTTTCTCCGTAAGGGCTGCAGGATCACCCAGTTTGTAGCGGGTGCAGAACAATTCCGGTGCAACAGTGAGAAGCCGCGCTGCAAGCATGGCGGCGAGTGTTTCCGTATCCAGAATCGCATCGCGGATCGCGCCGGTGGCGGCAAGATTCTGTCCCACGATTTCATCGTCAAACTTCGGCCAGAGTACGCCGGGCATGTCCAGAAGATCAATACCGGCGGATGTGGTTACCCACTGTTTGTTCAGCGTGACGCCGGGACGGTCTTCCACTTTCGCTTTTTTGGCACCGCTGAGGCGGTTGACAAGGGAAGATTTGCCCACGTTGGGAATACCCACAATCATCGCTTTCAGCGAACGTCCGTGCATTCCTTTTGCTTCGTATGCCTGCACTTTATCGCTGAGCAGACGACGGACGGCGGGGGCGATTTTATTCAGTCCCTCACCGGTGACACAGTCGATGGCGAGAGCTTCATGCCCCTCTCCCCGACAGGCTTCCAGCCATTTTGCCGTAGCGGCGGGATCGGCGAGAGAGGATTTGTTCAGCAGAGTCAGCACCGGCTTTCCTTCCGTCAGGGAAAGAATCTCCGGGTTTTTTGAGCTGAGCGGAATGCGGGCATCCCGCAGCTCCAGTGTGATATCCACCAGTTTCAGATTCTCTGCGATCATCCGGCGGGTTTTCGCCATATGACCGGGAAACCACTGTATGGTCTGAGACGGCATTGCACCTTCTCCTTTTCTGTAAATTCTGTATCAGTCAAAAATTGTGAAGCGGCTGAAGGGGAAGATGCGCATAAGCACATGTCCTACAACGCACTGCTCGGGAATCAGTCCGATATCCGCACAGCGGCTGTCTGCGGAATGGTTGCGGTTGTCGCCCATGACGAACACATATCCCTCGGGGATCTCAATCGGATATTCCCAGTCGGATGTGCGCAGATAATCATTTGTTACCTTGCGGTACGGCTCGTCCACCACAACGCCGTCAACCGTCAGCGTCCACGTGGAGAAATCAATGTCCACTACCTGTCCCTCGGTGGCGATCACCCTCTTGACGATTGCTTCCGGATAGATCGGCAGGGAAACATTCTGCGCAACGATGATATCGCCGGATTTTGGTTCATATCCTACGTCGGATACGATCAGGGCATCACCGCCCAGCAGTGTGTTTTCCATGGATTCGCCCTGTACGATAGTGGGACGAAGAAGAAAGGTAAACAGTGCCAGAATAACCGACGCACAGATGACAAACAGTTCCACTACATCAAATACGTCATTGATCAGCTGCAGCAGAGGCTGCTTTTTTTCTGTTTTTTCGGGAGTGGGCGTCATTTCATTTTCAGCCATGATATGCCTCCGGAAGTTATTTTTCGATCATCAGATCAAAGAGCTTGCTGCCGTCGGGCAGATAGTTTTCCACTGCCTCAGCATTTGCTTCACTGAAGCGGGACATTCCCTCCGCCGCTTTGCGGGAATCGTAGAGGAAATACGGAACCGGCTCATGGGAGTGAGTGCGGATTTCCACAGGCGTGGGGTGATCGGGCAGAACGAGAATTTTGAAGTCCTCGCCGCATCCGGCAAGATAGCTGAACACGGGCGCGAGAATCAGGGAGTCGATCTTTTCGATCGCCTTTACCTTGACATCCCATTCGCCACGGTGACCGCATTCGTCCGGCGCTTCCACGTGGACGTAGACCAGATCACTGCCGTTTTTGAACGCATCAATGGCGGCATCGGCTTTGCCGGTGTAGTTGGTGTGGTAGTTGCCCGTGGCACCTTCCACGTCAATAACCTCCATGCCTGCGCAGAGACCGATTCCCTTGATCAGATCCACGGCGGAGATCACGGTGCCCTTCAGTCCCCATTTTTCGGAGAATGAGGGAAGTGCCGGCTTGGTGCCGGGACTCCACAGCCAGGGGGAATTGGCGGGACGCAGACCGCGGCGGCGGCGATCTTCATTTACCGGGTGGTGATTGAGCACCTCGTAGCCTTTTTTCATGAATGCAAGGAATTCTCCGCCTCCGTTTTCCTCCTTCGGCAGGTGATCTCCGATCACCTGACCGATGATGTCATGGGGACGGTCGAAGTTATAGGTGGAATCGACATTCTTCCAGATCAGACAGTGGCGGTAGCTGATGCCTGTGTGGAGCACACGTCCCTCCATGGGCAGCGCTTCGTTCAGTGCCTTCACAAGCTGATCAGCCTCGGCGGTTGTAATCTCATCCGCACTGTGGTCGATCATGGTCTTCTGCTCATAGGGAAGATCGTCGTCGGATACGGTAACAACATTGCAGCGGATTGCCGTTTCATCCTCTGCCATCTGAATACCCATGCTGACTGCTTCAAGGGGAGAGCGCCCGCGGGAATAGACCGCGGGATCATAGGAGAGGATCGCCAGATTGGCGGTGTCACTTTCGGGAACCATGTGGGCGGGAACATTCAGGACAGTACCGCCTGCGGATACCTCGCAGAGTGCGTCCATGTGAGGCTTGCATGCCGCTTCCATGGGCGTTTTTCCATCCAGCTGGGGAATGGGGCGGTCTGCCATACCATCGGGGATCAGAACAAAGTATTTCATTATAATCTATTGTGTTCCGTGATACACGGAACATCCTTTCAGTGAAAACGAATTCAGAATATAGTATACCATAAAATCAGGAGGAATGCAAGTTTTTTCCGCAAAGTTGCGCGGGGAACCCAGGACGATTGACAATCCCTTTCCGCTATGCTATAATTTGTTCAGAATAATGGCAGTTTTTGCATTTGGAAAGGATATGAGGTATGAGAGCGACAGAACAGTGGATCTGGCTGGATCCGAAAAACTATCCCGAAAGACAACAGACCCTGCAGACACGAAATCCGAATCCGCCGGAGGGACGGTATGCCGTAGTGGAATTCCGCCGCGAATACCGCTTTGATGCGGAAGTGGAATCCGCCGCTCTCCGTTTCAGCGGGGACAGTTCTTTTCAGCTGTACTGCAACGGGGATTTCCTTGCGTCCGGTCCCGCCTCCGTGGGCGGCGATTTTTACAACTGCCAGCCCATGCGTCCGCAGTATTATGCTACCTGCATGACGGTGCATCCGTCTGGAAATGTGCTTTCCTTTTATGCCCGGGTAAGAATGTGTCCCGAGGTGCTTTTTGAAATATCCCACGGACACGGCGGGTTCTATCTGTGGGCGGAAGTACGTTTTGCCGACGGAAGTGTGGAGTATCTGATGACGGATAACAGCTGGGAATGCCGCCTCTGCGGTGCGTATGTCCGTCCCGGACTCTATGACGGACGGATCGCGCCTGATTCGTATCAGCCGGCGGCGATTGTCCCGAATATCTGGCATACGGAGGATTCCCCGCTTCCTCCTGTGACGGAGAAGAAAATTCCCGTTCCGGACGGCGAAATCACGCTTAAACCCGGTGAGACACTGGACTGTGTCAGAGAACTGGATAAAATCTACGCGGCGTATCCCGCGGCGGATGTGCAGGCGTGCGGGGAAGTGGAACTGACTCTGCGCTGTTTTGAAACCGATGACGGAGGAACGGAGGAGCACTGCATTTTTGCAGGGACGGATTCCTACCGCTCTGCCCGCCTGCACAGCATCGGCGGATACCGGGTTCATGCGGAGAACCGCTCGGACAGCCCTGCTGTCATCCGTCTGTTCTTCGTTGCATCCCATTATCCTGTGACAGTGTGCGCCAGAACGCATACGGATGATGAAGAGATGAACCGTGTGCTGGATGTGTGCCGGCATACGCTGCAGTACTGCCGCCAGACGCTTCATCTGGACAGCCCGCGGCACTGCGAGCCGATGGCATGTACGGGGGATTATTATATCGAAACTCTGATGACGGCGTTTTCTTTCGGAGATATGACTCTTGCTGCCTTTGATGTGCGGCGCACGGCAGAATTGATCCGCTATCAGAATGGCGTGATGTTCCACACCACCTACAGCCTGATATGGGTGCAGATGCTGTGGGATGTCTATATGCTTACCGGAGAAAAATCACTGCTTGAAGACTGCATGGAAGCGCTGTGCATCCTGCTCCGTCAGTTCCGCACCTATGTGGGCGAAAACGAACTGGTGGATAATCCGCGGGATTTCATGTTCGTGGACTGGATCTATATAGACGGTTTGTCCATGCATCATCCGCCGAAAGCATTGGGGCAAACCTGCCTGAACGCGTTTTACTACGGGGCTTTGATGACGGCGGAGAAGATTTTCCGCTGTCTCGGCGAATCTACTATGGCGGATCGATGCAGCGCGCAGGCGGCGGAGCTTCGTGCGGCTGTGAATAATCTGCTATATGATCCGGAGCGCGGATTGTATTTTGAGGGACTGAATACGCCGACGCCGGAGCATCTGGTGGGAAAATGGATGCCGCAGAATGTGGAAAAACGGTATTATCTCTGCCATTCCAATATTCTCTGCACCCGTTTCGGTCTGTGTGAACGGGAGGATGCCCGGCGGATTCTCCGTCAGGTGCTGACAGATGCATCCCTTGGCAGATGCCAGCCGTATTTTGCCCATTATCTGCTGGAATCGGTCTATGAAAACGGACTCAGAGAGGAATGCACGCGGCAGATACTGGAGGACTGGAAAGCGCCGGTCAGAGAATGTCCGAAGGGACTTGTGGAAGGATTTATAAAGCCGGAGCCGACCTATCATTTCGATCACAGCCACGCATGGGGCGGTACACCGCTTTATGCATTGCCCAAGGCACTCACCGGATTTTCCATACTGGAGCCGGGATGCGGCGCGGTGGCACTGTCGCCGTCACTGCTTGGAATGCGGGAAGCAGATGTGGAAATCCCGCTTCCGCAGGGGATGCTCACCGTGAAAATGCGGAACGGTGAGCCGCCGCAGATCACCGTCCCGGACGGTGTGCGGGTGGAACTTCGATAAAAATAAAACGGACGCACTGTTGTGCGTCCGTTTTTGTGTCGTAATGTTTACCAGGCGTTGTGATTGTCACCGATCAGCTTCAGCGCGTTTTCGATGTATTCAATATACGCTTTTACGCGGAGATTGAAGAGCTTTTCGCCCTTTTCTACGCTGGCAAAAGAGGATTTGCCCCATGCACCGGTGGGACTGATGCGGTGGATGGGCACCGTGTTCAGAATATCGCGGGGAACATCGGGCTGGCAGTCGTTGTGCATCATCAGATCCTTCTTTACCAGATCTTCAAAGAGATACAGCACCATGGAGGTCTCGCTTTCGCCTGCGTGGATCTCCGCATCCTTGTTGTCCAGCACATCGCGCATCTCGGGCGTTATGGTAGGATCCACCTTGATCACGCTGATATCGTCATACATGGCGTTCAACTCGCGGGTTGCAGGACCGGCGATGAAGATGCCGCCGTGACCGACCAGAAGAAATACCTTCTTGAATCCCTGACTTCTCAGGCAGAGAACGATGTCCTGCAGCATCTGATAATAGGTGCTGGGACGCATCCAGCAGCTGCCTTTTTTGCCCTTGTGCTCGTAACAGGTGGAGACGGGCAGTACGGGCAGAAGAAGCGCGTTAAAATGCTCCGCTACCTTTTCTGCGATTTTTTCAATGACCATGGCATCCGTGCCGATGGGGAGGTGGGAACTGTGCTGCTCCGTACTTCCCAGGGGGATTATGGCAGTATCAACGCCGCTGTCTTCGATTTCTTTCTGTGTGTTTCTGTAGCTGAGCATGATGAATCTCCGTTTTTTGTAAATTGAAAATTTTGTCATGGACTGTTTTTGCGAGGTTGATTTTGAAATGAAAAAGCAAAAAGCCTTGAATTGCATTCAAGGCTTTTGGTGCGGGCAAAAGGACTTGAACCTTCATGAAATTGCTTTCACTAGAACCTGAATCTAGCGCGTCTGCCAATTCCGCCATGCCCGCGTTTTATTTCTCTCGGGGGCTTTCCCCTGAGCGCTTAATAATTATACTACATGCCGCGAGATTTGTCAATACCTTTTTTCAAAAAAACAAAAAAATTTTTTCGGTGCAATTTCCCTTTACTTTTGCTGCGGATTCCTGTATAATAAAGACAGAATACAGCCTATACATACAGGAGTCTGCCATGATAGATAAAAAAGCATATTTCCGGCGCATCGGTCTGCCGGAGGATACACCGGTCACCTTCAATGAGGATTTCCTGCGCAAGGTGCAGTATCATCAGGTGATCAGCGTTCCGTACGAAAATCTGGATATTCTGGATCACCGTCCGCTTTCGCTTGAGATCTCTGATCTCTATGAAAAAATCGTCCTGAATCACCGCGGCGGCTACTGCTTTGAGGTGAATGCTCTTCTTGCGGCGTTCCTTACGGAGCTTGGCTTTAAGGTGACCAGCTATTTCGCCCGTTATCTGCGCGGTGAAACTTCCATCCCCGTGCGCCGGCACCGCGTGCTTGCGGTAGAGACGGAGGAGGGAACGTATGTCTGCGATGTGGGAATCGGACAGACCGCTCCCCGTTTTCCGCTGATTCTGAAGGAAGGGTTTGTGCAGCCGCAGGGAAGTGAGACGTACAAGTTTGAGAGAGATCCCCAACTGGGATGGGTTCTGTGGGAAGTGTATCACGGCGAGTGGAGAAAATATTTCTCCTTCACCGATGACGCAGCGCTGGATATCGATTTCATTCAGCCGTCCTTCTACTGCGAGATGCATCCCGCGTCTCCGTTCAATAAAACGGTGATGGTGGCGATCAAAACGCCTGAGGGCCGCAAGGCGATCAATGACCGCGAGTATAAGGAATTCCGCGGGGATGAACTGGTCTGCATTGAGGAGAATTGCAGTGATGAGCGGATTACACAGATTCTGGCGGAGCATTTCGGAGTGAAATGGTCGCCTGCTCTGGGAAAATAAAGAAACGGAGATGCCGCAGAGAAAATGCGGCATCTCCGTTTTGTCTTCGGAAAAATTATTTTCGTATCACCTGAATGGAGTTGAAAATCGGACGGATAAGCGGTTCATTCGGACGGACAAGATCTGCGGGACGGTTGAGTAATGTCATTTCTCCTCCGATGTTGACAAGGAACGTGGAGGATCCGCCTCCGTCTATGTTGATCGCTTTTTTCGCGCCGAGATATTTCATCAGTGCGGCAAGATCCACAAGAGAAGCACCGTTGGAGATCTCAGGCAGGCGTCCGTCTACTACCATGAGGATAACAGTTCCGTCCTCTCTGATCCCCACTGTGGTGCGGGGATGGGGCGTATAGGAAAAAGGTTCGCAGAGCGACAGCTCGGCAAGTTCTCCGTCGCGGAGATATATCTCCCGTCCTCCTACGGCGGCACGGAGCTGCCCGATAAGCTCGGGGGATTCCACATAACTGGAGATCACGGGGGTCCCGTTCAGATCCATGCCGAAAAAGCTTCGCATGGTGTTGGCGTTGGATACGCTTCTGCCATCCTTGATACAGAGCCCGGAGGGAGCATTGTCGCCGAACATATCAAAGAAATCGGCGTTCACAGCGGCGACAACATTTCTTCCGTTGGCGATTGCTGCCTCTGCCTGTCCTTGCACCGTCTGAATTTCCGTGTGAGCTGCATAGCCGTCATTGGCAGTGCCTGCCGAGAATTCTGCCTTGGCGGGATCTGCCAGGAGTACATAAACGCGCACAGGGGCATTTTCTCTGTTTGTACAGGTGAGAATCTGATAGCGGATACCGTCGCAGACTTCCGTCTCCGTGACAGCCTCAACCGTTATGCCGTGATCGGAAAACGCAATAAAGCTCTCGCGGTCGGTATCGATTACCGTTTCGGGTGAGAGTGTGAGCTGCCCCGGCTCTCCTTTTTCAGTGAAAAATCTGGAATTTCTTTTGGTGTAATTGATGAAATTCACCGTCATGGGACGTTCAGTGACGTATGGGGGAAGATAGAACACATGGGTGGTGAAGTCAAACGGCTCGTTGAAGTTGGTGATTTCGCCGTAGATTCGTCCGTCTGCATCGGTGAGTGTAACGTAATGCGCCCGTTCTTCCGTGCGGAGAACCACTCTGGTGCGATTTCCGTCTTTGATGCGTGTACAGCTTTTTATGTAGTCGGATTCCTTGAGAATAATCGGGGTCATGGGGAAGCCTCCTTTTTGTTTTTTGTACGGAAAAAGGCTGCTGCATATGCAGCAGCCTTTGTACTCTTACAGATTATAGTATCTGTCAAACTCAGCCGGATGCGGGATTGCGGCGAGCTGGCGGCATTCTTCGCGCTTGTTCTTGATGAAGTTTGCGATCAGTTCTGCCGGGAATACACCGCCGTCGGTGAGAAATGCGTTGTCGGCTTCCAGTGCATCCAGTGCCTCGTCCAGAGACGTGGGCAGATGACGGAGCTTTGCCTTTTCCTCATCACTGAGGTGATACAGGTTCACATCGTACGGACCCCATCCGTTGGCATGGGGATCGATTTTATTCTTGATTCCGTCCAGACCTGCCATCAGAATAGCGGCATAGCAGAAATACGGATTGCAGGTTGCATCGGGATTGCGGAGCTCGAAGCGGCGCTTGTCGGGGCTCTTTGCGTAGGCGGGAATACGGATGACTGCACTGCGGTTGGAGGTTGCATAGCCAACCGTGACCGGTGCTTCAAAGCCGGGAACGAGGCGCTTGAAAGAGTTGGTGCTGGGATTGGTGATGGCGCAGAGCGCACCGATGTGCTTCAGCAGACCGCCCATGAAATAGTGTGCGGTTTCGCTGAGATGGGCGTAGCCGTTGTCATCGGAGAATACAGGCTTGCCGTCCTTCATGAGGAGCATGTGAACGTGCATGCCGCTGCCCGCCTCGCCGTAGATCGGCTTGGGCATAAAGGTAGCGCTCTTTCCGTACTTCAGCGCGGTGTTGTGGATGATGTATTTGATCATCATCGTCGCGTCCGCCATGTGAACAACCTCGCCCAGCTGCGGCTCGATCTCAAACTGACCGGATGCTGCTACTTCGGGATGGTGATAGTTGATATCAATGCCGGTTTCCTTCATGAGCATGCACATCTCACTGCGGCATTCATAGGAAACGTCAAAAGGTTTGGCAATGTGGTAATTCTTCTGCTTCTGGACAATAACGCCTTTGCCTTCGGCGGCACTGTTCCAGTAGGACTGCTGTGCATCCACGGATGCACCGATGTAGTTGCTCTCTACACCCCAGCTTACACTGTCGAACAGATAGAACTCAAACTCGGGCAGGATATACATGGTGTCCGCAACACCGCTCTTCTTCATCTGCTCTACTGCGGCGCGGATGATGTTGCGGGGATACTGTGCCAGCGGACGGTTTTCGGGAGAATCGATGATCATTGCGTTGCCCGTCATGGACAGAGTGGGAATTTCGCAGAAAGGATCCACAACAGCGGTGTCGGGATCGGGAATGAAGACCATGTCGCTCTTTTCAACAACTGCATAGCCGTAGTTGGATGCATCAAAACCGATGCCGCTCTTCATGGTGTCCTCAGAGAAATTTTCTGCGGGAATGGTGACGTGACGGTACTGACCATTGATGTCCACCATCTTGAAGTCCACCATTTTGATGCCCTGATCTTTGATCAGCGCGAGAATATCCTGAATACTCTTTGCCATATGATCTGCTCCTGATTATTTTATTGTACTATATAGTGTAACATTATTTGGAATTTTAGTCAATAGAGAACGACAGATTTCCGGACGAATCTCCCATCGATTTTTTCAGGAAAACAAAAACAGACCTTTTTCAAGGTCTGTTTGGTGGAGACAACTGGAATCGAACCAGTGACCCCTTGCATGTCAAGCAAGTACTCTAACCAGCTGAGCTATGCCTCCATCGCGCTCATATATTATAGCACGGACGGGAGCATTTGTCAATAGCAATCAGAAAAAAACATATATAAGAATTTATTGATTGATGTGAATGAATATAAAAGAACGTTGTCAGCTAAAAAAACACACTCGCCGAAATGAACTTAACTGACAGTTAATATGAAGTTTCGTTTTAATATCTTCAAAATATACCGTGCCTATGTTATACTGTATACACGGTACCGGAATAAAAAATTGGAGGTAGTCTGTATGGCAGAAACAATGGGGCAAATCATTAAACGCCTGCGGAAAGAACATAATCTTACGCAGGAAGAGTTAGCCGAACAACTGAACATCTCTGCTCCTGCTGTATCCAAATGGGAAAACGATACCAGTATGCCGGACATTTCACAGGTAGTTCCGCTTGCTAATTTGTTTGGTGTTCCAACCGACGTACTGTTTGGCGTACATGGTACAGCGCACAGGGAAGAGGTATTGGCGCGTCTGAAAGAAATTTATGAAATATATGACGGATGCAGGGATGGGGAAGAAGGTTCGACAGCGCTGGTCATACTCGACAAATACCGTGATGCGATCCGTACCTATCCGAACAATGACACAATTCTGACGGAAGCAATGTCTTTTGGAACAATGATAATCCAGAATAATGAATCGGATCTGAAAGCCATTATCGGTCAGAAAGGAATTGATGATCTCGCGAATGAAGTCATTCGATGGGCAGAACTTGTTATTAAATACAGCAATTCACAGGACCGCATATTGTCAGCAAAGCGGCGGCTGATTGATATCCATGTTCATCGAAAAAACTGGGATGCGGCTTATAGTCTGGCCGATACTTTTCCGCATAATATAAGTGACACGCACGGAATTCTTATGGCAAGTTTGAAATGCTCTGCGGGAAAAACGGCAGAACAGAAAAAGTACCACTGCTTCAACATCGAACAACTTGCTTCAAAATTGGGGCACGAAACAGCTATGTTGGGCAACTTATATATGTGTGAAGAAAAGTTGGAAGATGCGCTGTATTGCTATGCGTTTCTTCGGACTATGGTAGAAGCCATGTATGGGAATGAAAAATACA
>SVTS01000038.1 GCA_015063645.1 Oscillospiraceae bacterium
ATCACTTTGCACGGATCCGGCGGAAAATCACACCGGCAAGCAGTCCGATACACGCGCCTGCCGCGATAAACAGCAGCATCCGCCAACTGCCGGCACCACTGACCGGCACTGATTCCGCCGCAGAGCGGCTCATCGCGGTCACCGCATCACTGCCGTACAGGGATGCACGCATGCCGAATGACAGGACGCCAACCGTCACTATCGGAAGAAAACGCCGCTTTACGGAAAAACTGTACCATACAACTGTACCGAATACGATCACCGCGGCAATCCGCAGAAGATGATCCCCGCGCAGAATCGAACCGACGGGAAGCAGACGGTACAGCAGAGGCAGACCGTATATCGCCAGAGCACTGACCGCAATCAGCACGGCTTCCCGTTTATATTTTTGCAAAAATGCGCTCATTTCAACCTCCGGTACAGAAAATTTTGAATCTTACATGATCCACTTTCCCACGACAGGAATCCGCCGCAGAACGGCAGATACGGCAAGGCAGATCAGTGCAACCACCGCCGTCACCAGCAGAACACCGAGTCCTGCATGGATCACCGTTGTGCCGAATCCGTACGCCAGAAGACGTTCCATGACAAACGGATGCAGCAGATAAATCCCCAGTGTGCAGGCGGACAACTCCCCGAACACCCGCGCCGTGCGGGATTCCGGGGACAAATTTACCGTGCGGAACAGTAAAAACAGGCTCACCGCCTCCGCAAATGTGGGCAGTGTGAAATCCGCATGCAGAAGCGCCGTTGGCACACCGGTATGACGGGAGTACAGAATACCTGATACTGCGACAATTGCCGTCGCGGCGATAAAAATCAGAATCAGCACCCAGCGGCGCAGTCGCGCGGTGTCGATCTTCGTCAGCGCGTAGCCGAGAAGGAAATAGCCGCAGCAGCCGCACAGTTCCGGGGCGATTTTGGCGAATCCTACGCTTACCGCCCACGGAATCATGCCGTCGAACGCATCAACCGTTCCGCAGAGGACAGCGAAAATCAGAAACACGGGCAGATAGGCGCGCAGTGCCCAACCGTTCTCATAATGCGCAATCGCATACAGTGCAGGGAGCAACAGATACACGCCGATCATCGCCGGCAGAAACCACAGATGATAGTGCCCCACCATAGCCTGATCGATCAGCTTCAGGGGATTCTCCAGAACGCCCGGGACGGTCATTGCATCAATGCCGTACAGCACGCTCCACACTATAAAGACGGACAGAAGCCGCGGAATGTTCCGTGTCAGGAGTTTTTTCCCCGGACGGGGTCCGTTCAGGAACAGTGCCCCGCTGATCATAAAGAAAATCGGCACGGCAGAACGCGCGGCAGAATTCCAGATATGCATGAAAACCCACTCCCCCTCTGCCGGGGAAGTCAGGTACCAGTTCTGCGCAGAGGCATGCAGAAGCACCACCATCAGGCAGGCGAGAACGCGGAGCATATCATAGCCGACATGACGCGAAGAAGATGAAGACATAAGCAAATCCTTTCCCATTTTACTATGTATATTGTATCACAAATTTCCGCAAATGCAAGAGGAATAACAAACAAAGGATGCCCGCGGACATCCTTTGTTTATCTGTATTAATTTCCGTCTCTGCAGCGCTTGTAGTGAAGCGCAAATTTCACGAATATCCACACATAGATTCCGATGATCACGGCATACATCGCTGCCAGCCCATAATGCTGCATCATGATCTGCATGCCGATCTGCGGGAGAATAACTGTACAGAAAAGCACCAGCAGCGGCACAAGTCTGCCTTTGAACACCCGCTCCATCATCTGCAGCCGCGACTGATCATCACAGAAAATCTCCTCCGCGCCGTCCGTCTCGGCGGCAGATTTCCGGAAATAACTGTAACCCACGTAATCCTGCAGATATTCCCATCCGCAGTCCCGGAACATCTGCACGTACTCCTCCTTGTGGGCAAGCCCTTCCTGATTGTAATCCAGCTGATAGATCACGTCTTCAGGCGTACATTTTTCAAACTGATAGATGCACAGACCGGACACACGTACGAATTTCCAACCGGACCGATGCATGCTGCGCAGATATTCCTGCTCTTTTTCGTGTTCATAAATGGTGAACCATTTCCATTCCCGCTTTGTTTCCATATTACATTGTCTCCTGTACAATTCTGTGCAGGCGTTCGATCCGCTGTACCTCGCAGCGCAGGATCTCCTCGCCCAGTTCTGTTATCTGATATATTTTCCGTTTTTCTTCCTCGCGGATGAAACGGATCAAACCGTCTTTCTCCATTTTCGACAGACTGCCGTACATGGTCCCCGGCGTCAGCCGCAGGACTCCGTCCGTCAGTTTCTCCACCGTCTGCACGATGCCGTAGCCGTGATTCGGCTCCCGCAGGCACAGAAGAATGAAAAACGCTGTCTCCGTCATGGGGATATACACTTTCCGGATATGTGCGTCCATTGGTATCTCCTATTCTCACATATATTCCACCACGATATATCGAAGTGTGATACATCGTGGTTATATTATATTGCACTTCGATATATTTGTCAAGAGGAAAATGAAAAAATTCCTTTTTCATGAAGTGAAAAAGGAATTTTCTGCTTTATTCTGCCCTCAGCCGATCCCGACAGGTTTCAACTCGCTCCACTACCGCTTTATACCGCGGATGATCCCGGATGAGGTCGAGCCAGGGGACGCGGAATCCTTCACGCGGCACGGGAGTTTTTTCTGTAAGCAGACTACGGATACCGCATGTAAAATCCATAATTCCGAGAAGTTCTCTGCCAAAATGTTCGGCGGAACTTGCCATGAAAAAGTGAACGGATGGCCGTGTTACGAATGTTACGGCACGGTATGCACGGAAATCACTGTCCTCCGGCATACGGGAAAGGATATCCGGACATTTATCAGGATGAAAACCGTTCCTCCTTGCGCGGAAATACTCCATATTGGGAAAATCAGCTGCCTGCTCGACCAGCCCGACGACATCCTCAAGAACAGTCAGCGCCCGCTCTTCTTCACCGCATACCGCCAGTTGGGCGGCATAGGGAACGCCGATATCCTCACGGAACGGAGCCCACATATCCAGCCTTCCATCGCCCGATACAGGGTACTTATCATCGGGAATCATATTCGTATGGGAATGCAGAACCGCCAGTTTCCGCTCGCTTTCCGCCCGCCAGAAATCCGGATCATCCAGCGGCAGTGCATCGTAGTCATACGCCCCATCCGGGCGGTAGCCGCACAGAGAAAGCGTATTCATACGCAAATAATTCGCGAGATGCAGCACCATCTGTTCATCCCGCAGTCTGCCGAACAATTTTCGGTCGCCGCTGGCGCGCGCCCTTGTCATATACATTCCCTGCACGCTCCGGTCGTGTGAATGGCTGAGCGCATATTTTCTGACTACCGACCGGAAATTCTCCTGAGTTTCAAAGCACAGAAGCAGATTTATCAAAGAACCGATACTGGAAGGTGTGTCGGAACATCCGAGACATTTTTCCACCATAAGCCGCAGTTCTTTCATAAATTCCTCCGACTGATTCAGTTTCTCCGGCGAGACATTTTTAAGAGGAAAACACAGGTGGACTGCCTTTTCCGGATATTCCAGCCGTACTGTCCGTAGGTATTCCGCTGCCATTTTCGGGGATGGATCGGGTGTATAGAAGATTTTATATGCCGTCTGCAGCATCTCGTTTTCGTCCGGTTTCTCCCTGTTTCCGTACCCAAGCAATTCATCCACACTCACTCCAAATACCCGCGCCAGCTCCGGCAGCAGTTCCATATCGGGATATCCTCCGCCGGATTCCCATCGGCTGACGGACTGGACGGACGCGCCCAGCCTTTCCGCCAGCTGTTCCTGTGTCAGGTTCATATTTTTACGGAATTTGCGTATGTTTTCGCCTATGTTCAGTTTCATATGTTATTCTCCTTTTCTCCAATCAGTTGATCCCGGCAGGCTTCAATCCGCTCCACTACCGCTTTATACCGCGGATGATCGCGAATGGTATCGAGCCATTGGGCGCGGAAAGTATCGGTAGGTACTGTCTTTTTCCCCGTCAATCTGCGCAGGATATTACCGACAGACACAGACCCCACAATGGAACCACATCTGTCTGTCTCAGAATTGATGTAATAGTTTACGAAATCCAAAAACGCATGCGCTTTATACCCGCGGAGATCAGGCAATATCGGCGAACGAACGGGAACATCGAGACACCCCTGCGAATCTATGGACATATCCCGTTCCGGATCAATACCGTCAAATGCACAGCACTGCTCCGTCAGCCCCGCTATTTCCTCCAGCAGAGTCAAAGCACGTTCGCCTTGCCCCATAACCGACAACTGAGCAGCATACCGCATTCCGATATTCACCTCTATAGGTACCCACACATCCTCTGCACCGTCTCCCGACAAAGGATATTTCGCCGAAGCACAGGTACCGCGAAAGGTATGCAGCATCTGTAATTTCCGCTCACTGATTTCTAGAGCGTGCACCATTACCTCCGACGGCAAATCATCGCAGACGTACACACCATCATGGCGGTACGGCAGCTGCTGCATCTCCCATTCGTGCATAAATGCGCACAGATCCTTACCTATTTTCTCCTGACGGAGTTTGATATATTTCTCCAAATCCCCCTGCGCCTGTGCACGGTCCATCCGCAGTGTGATCCTGCAAAGCGGTTCGGCTAATTCCACTCCGCACCACTCCACTGCCAATTTCCGGAAGCCCGGTTCATCTTCGTACCTTGCCAGAGTACGAACCAGAAGGTGTGCGTTATTTTTATCTCCATGTTGTACACACACGTGATAGCAAAGCCGTAATTCCCGTAAAATCTCCGCGGGATCATCCCAGTAAGATGGGGGAATGTTGCGAAGCATGGATGCATACTGCGCTGCATTTTGGGGATATTCCATGCGCAGCTGCCGCAGAAGCGCTGCAATCTTCTTCGTGGAAGGTGTTTCACGATACAAAGCAGCGTACAGCTTTTTGCGCAGTTCATCCACATCCGATTCGCCGTTTCCCTCTCTGCATCCAAGCAGCATATCCACACTCACATCAAACACCCGCGCCAGCTCCGGCAGCAGTTCCATATCGGGATATCCTCCGCCGGATTCCCATCGGCTGACGGACTGGACGGACGCGCCCAGTCTCTCCGCCAGCTGTTCCTGCGTCAGGTTCATATTCTTACGGAATTTGCGTATGTTTTCGCCTATGTTCAGCTTCATGGGGATCCTCCCTGTTCATTCATCTGCATACAGTATATCAGATTATCCAGCTCCGCGCAAGCGCAAATCCAGAGACACAAAATTCCCGTTCTGCGGGAATTTGTACAAGCAAAACGCCGCAGGTGCGGATAAAATCCACGCCTGCGGCATTATTTTATTCTTCTTTCCACTGAAAATCTGCGGAGATCATCCGCACGGTGTCAGCAGACACCGTCAGCATACCGCCGGAATACTGCGCGCAGCGGATCGTATCGCCGTTCTCACCGACATACACGCGGCATTCGCCGGCCTTCAATGCGGTAACAAACGGGATATGTCCTGCCAGAACGGCAAGATCGCCTTCGATTCCGCGCACGGAAATCTGCACGGCGTCGCCGTCATAGCGCAGACCGTCCGGTGCGGCGATCTGGAGATGGAATTTCTTCATATCCGCCTCCGTCAGCGCGCCGCGTTCTTTGCTTTTTCCACAGCTTCTTCGATGGTACCGACATACAGGAATGCGGATTCGGGCAGATCGTCATGCTTGCCGTCCAGAATCTCCCGGAAGGAGCGAATAGTATCTTTCAGCGGCACATACTGTCCGGGGAATCCGTTATACTGCGCAGCAACATGGAGAGACTGAGAGAGGAAACGCTGTACCTTTCTCGCACGGGATACGGTCAGCTTATCCTCTTCGGACAACTCATCCATACCCATGATGGCGATAATATCCTGCAGTTCGTTGTAACGCTGGAGGATTCTCTGTACACCGCGGGCGACATCGTAATGCTCCTGTCCGACGATCTCGGGGGTCAGGATTCGGCTGGTGGAAGCCAGAGGATCCACTGCGGGATAGATACCCATGGAGGAAATGCCGCGGCTGAGTACCGTCGTTGCATCCAGATGAGCGAACGTGGTAGCGGGAGCCGGGTCGGTCAGGTCATCCGCGGGAACGTATACAGCCTGAACGGAGGTGATGGAGCCGCGCTTGGTGGAGGTGATGCGCTCCTGGAGCGCGCCCATCTCGGTAGCAAGCGTAGGCTGATAACCAACGGCAGAAGGCATACGTCCGAGCAGTGCGGACACCTCGGATCCTGCCTGGGTGAAACGGAAGATGTTATCGATAAAGAGCAGTACGTCCTGATTCTCGCGGTCACGGAAATACTCCGCCATCGTCAGACCGGACAAACCGACACGCATACGTGCTCCCGGCGGCTCGTTCATCTGACCGTAGACCAGTGCGGTCTTGGCAAGAACGCCGGATTCCGCCATTTCGTTATAGAGGTCATTGCCCTCACGGGTACGCTCACCTACGCCGGTAAAAACGGAGATGCCGCCGTGATGGGATGCGACGTTATGGATCAGCTCCATGATTGCGACGGTTTTGCCGACGCCGGCACCGCCGAACAGACCGATCTTACCGCCCTTGGCATAGGGACAGATCAGGTCGATGACCTTGATACCGGTTTCAAGGATCTCCGTGGAAGTACTCTGCTCCTCATATGCGGGGGCGGGACGGTGAATCTCCCACTTTTCCGCCGTTTCGGGAGCGGGCTTTTCATCCACAGGCTCACCCAGCACGTTAAAGATACGTCCGAGAGTAGCCTCGCCAACAGGGACGGAGATGCAGTGTCCGGTGTCCTCTGCCTCCGCTCCGCGGACAAGACCGTCGGTGGAGCTCATGGAGATGCAGCGGACAACGCCGTCACCGATATGCTGGGACACCTCTGCCACCAGCGTCCGATCCCCGCAGGGGATCCGAAGAGCATGCAGAAGCTCCGGCAGATAGCCGTCCGGAAAACGGACGTCGATGACAGGCCCCATGACCTGTGTCACTTTGCCGATGTGTTTTTCAGTAGCCATGCTATTCTCCTAATGACTCATGCGGGAGGCATTATCTGCCGGCACCCGCGACAATTTCTGTGATTTCCTGTGTGATCGCCCCCTGGCGAGCACGGTTGTATTTCAGATTCAGCTCCTCGATCATCGTCTGCGCGTTCTTGGTCGCGGTATCCATGGCGGAGCGGCGTGCTGCCAGCTCGCATGCCAGAGATTCGCATCCGGCGGCATAGGTGATGCCCGCCAGATACTCCGGGATGATCGCCGCCAGAACGGATTCGGGATCAGGCTCATACAGAACGGAGGAAGTCTTTGCCCCCTCCCGCTTTTCCAGAGGCAGAAGTGTATCCAGCTGTGCTTCCTGCGTCAGCATGGAAACAAACCTGGTGGACACAAGACGAACCGCGCCGATCTCACCGGCATCATACATCACCTTGATCTTCGCGGCGATGGCAGCACAGTCGGCAGCGGTAAGTGTTTCCGCGCCGTATGCCATCTGATCCGGTGAAGCAAATCCCCGGCGGACAAAATATTCACCCGCACGGCGGCCGATGGGAATCACAAAATCCCCCGGCTGCAGGGATGCCAGCGCCAGCTTGAACACGTTGTTGTTATATCCGCCTGCCAGACCGCGGTCGCCTGCAATCACGACATACAGAGACGGAAGTCCTTCCCGGATGCGGGAATAGACGGAATCCGAGGAAGCAAGATCCGTGAATGCCTCATCCAGCACGGAGCGGTAGAAGCGTCCTTCCTCCATCCGCATGCGGGCACGTTTGATCTTGGAGGATGCCACCAGCTCCATCGCCTTTGTGATGTGCATAGTGGAATCCACCGAACGGATCCGCGCTTTCAGCGCTTTTGTATTGACAGCCATAGCGGATGCCTCTTACTGCAGGGATGCAGCGAACTGTGCCGTAAAGCCGCGGACAGCGCTGTCCAGCAGCCCGGCATCCTCATCGCTGAGCATACCCGTTTCGGCGATACGCGCCATCAATTCGTTATGATGGATACGGAGATGCTCCCACAGAGCCGTTTCACAGTCATGAATGGCGCTGACTGGAATTTCGTCCAGACAGCCGTTGACCACGGCGTACAGGATCGCGACCTGATACTCGACGGCAACAGGAGCGCTCTTGCCCTGCTTGAGGACTTCCACGATACGCTCACCCTGCGCCAGACGTGCCTTGGTATCGGCATCCAGATCGGAGCCGAACTGGGCGAAGGACTGCAGCTCGCGATACTGGGAATAGATCAGTTTCAGAGGAGCCGCAACCTTCTTCATCGCCTTGATCTGCGCGGAGCCGCCGACGCGGGATACGGAGATACCCGGATTTACGGCGGGAATAACGCCCGCGTGGAACAGTTCAGTCTCAAGGAAGATCTGACCGTCGGTGATGGAAATAACGTTGGTGGGAATGTAGGCGGAAACGTCGCCTGCCTGGGTTTCGATGATCGGCAGTGCGGTGATGGAGCCACCGCCGTATTCGGGAGCAATGCGCGCAGCGCGCTCCAGCAGACGACTGTGGAGATAGAATACGTCACCCGGATACGCCTCGCGTCCCGGAGGACGACGGATCAGCAGGGACAGTGCACGGTATGCCACGGCGTGCTTGGAGAGGTCATCGTAAACAATGAGCACGTCCTTGCCCTGGTCCATGAAATACTCGGCGATGGCACAGCCGGAGTACGGTGCGATATACTGCAGCGGCGCGGATTCGGATGCCGATGCGGAAACGATTACGGTATAGGCATCCGCACCTGCGGCACGGAGCGTTTCGGCGAGAAGAGCTACGGTGGAGTTCTTCTGACCGATGGCAACGTACACGCAGAGCACGCCTGTATCTTTCTGATTCAGGATCGTGTCGACGGCGATGGTCGTCTTACCGGTCTGGCGGTCGCCGATGATCAGCTCACGCTGACCGCGACCGATCGGAACCATGGCATCGATCGCCTTGATACCGGTCTGCAGCGGAACGCTGACGGATTTACGTTTGATAATGCCGGCGGCAACACGCTCAATGGGGTACTGCGCGTCAGCGGTGATGGGACCCTTGCCGTCGATCGGCTCGCCGAGCGCATTGACGATACGGCCCAGCATAGCGTCGCCCACGGGAACGGACACAACTTTGCCCGTACGGTGCACAACGGTACCCTCGCGGATGGAGTCGGAGTTGGACAGCAGAACGATGGAGACGGTATTCTCCTCCAGGTTCATTGCCATGCCGTATTCGCCGCCTTCAAAACGGAGAAGCTCGTTCGCCATGCATCCGTCAAGCCCGAACGCGGTAGCGATACCGTCACCGACGGTGATAACGGTACCCACTTCGGACTCGCGGGTCTTATTTTCATAATCGCGGATTTGCGCTTTGATGATACTGCTTATCTCTTCAGGACGAAGATCCATGTTGACGTCCTCTCTTAACTAAATTGTGAGGGATGCAAGCGACGCACGCATCTGATCCAGCTTGGCGCGGACACTGCCCTCAAATAAGGTATTGTTGACAGTAAGACGGATACCGCCGATCAGGGCAGGATCCACCTTACAGGAAAGTTCCACGGTCTTGCCTGTAAGTGTGCTGAGTTTCTGAGCAAGGCGGGACTTCTGCTCCTCACTCAGCGGAATGGCAGACTGCACGTCCGCCGTAATAATACCGTGGCGCTCACAGTAAATGCTTTCGTATTCACTGAGGAATGCGGCACTCCGATAGGCGTATCCGCGCTCCATGATCAGTTTGAGAAAATTGAGCAGATGCCGGTGCACGCGTCCGCCGAACGCCTTATCCAGCAGTTCTGCACGCTCGGATTTGGCGATTTCCGGACTGCTCAGCAGCCGGACATAGGCGGGATTTGCATCCAGAAGAGATCTAATTGCGCGGCTCTCCTCCAGAATCTGCACCTCAATATTCTCCTCGACGGCAAGATCGGCGAGCGCGCGACCGTATTCCTTTGCAGCTTCGCTCATAGTTGCCTCCGATTACAGATTCTCGATAAAGGAATCGATCAGAACCTTATGATCGTCCTCTTTGATCTCACGTCCGACCACCTTTTCGGCGATATCCACGGACATACCGGAGATCTCGTTCTTGATTTCGTTGATAGCTTTTTTCTTTTCCTGTGCAATATCGGCATCCGCCCTGCGCATCTTTTCGGATGCTTTTTCGGCGGCTTCCGCCAGGATCTGATCGCTCATGCGATCGGCACGCACGGTGGCGGAGCGGACGATTTCCTCCGCTTCGGCTTTGGCGCCTGCCAGTTTCTCCTCATAAGCGGCACGGTCTGCCTTGGCGGCGGTGTTTGCCTCTTCAGCTTCCGTATACAGCGTGTCCAGCTGTGCCTGTCGCTGTGCCAGCATATTCTGCACGGGAACGAAAAGAAATTTCTTCACGATCCATGTCAGAACGAGCAGATTCAGAATAGCAGACACAATGTGCCAGATATTCAGGGATATTAACTCAAGATAATCCATATTTTCCTCCCTACCGGCATATGCCGGTTATTTTTTTCCGCTCCGAGACGGATCAGAGCTTCGAGAGGAAAATATTCGGTGCGAGGAACATGAGAAGAAGACCGGTTACAAAGCCGTAAATACCGGTGGTCTCTGCGATAGCACAGCCCATGATCATGGTCGAAGTGACTGAACCTTTGCACTCCGGCTGTCGACCGATAGCTTCGCAGGCCTTACCGACAGCATATCCCTCACCGATACCGGGGCCGATACCGGCGATCAGAGAAAGACCGGCACCAATGGCGCATCCGGCGAGTACGATTGCTTTTGCAGTTACGAGTTCCATGTTGTTCTCCTTTAATTAATAGTTGTTTGGAATTGGAATTTATGCTTCATCCTCTCCGGCGGCACTGGCGATATAAAGCATAGTCAGCATTGCGAAAATAAATGCCTGAATGCAGCCGGAGAAAAGATCAAAGTAAATGGACAGGACTGCGGGAAGACCGACCTGCAGCCAAGGGATCACGCCCAGAATACCGGGCAGCCAACCCAGCAAAACCGTCGAAAGTCCTGCCAGTGCGGCATAGACAAGGGCAGAGATAACAGTACCGGAAACGACGTTGCCAAAATGACGGAACGCCATGGACACAGGTGTAGCAACCTCACCGAGAATGTTGAACGGGGTAAACACAACGATTGGCTCCGTGAAGCTTTTCAGATATCCGAGAATGCCGCCGGTCTTAATTTTATAATACGTAATCATCACAAACACAAGCAGTGCCCAACCCATAACCGTATTCAGATCGGCAGTGGGCGGGTACATTCCGAGAAGAGCCGTCAGGGAGGAAAGCGCAGAAAGACTGAGCAGCGCAGCAATGAAAGGAACAAAAGCCTTGAATCGCACGCCCATGTTTTCCGTCACCAAACCCGTGACCTTCTCCACAACCCACTCGGCAATGATCTGCCGCTTTGTTGTGGGACGCACATTCAGGTTGTGTGTGAGCACTTTGCACAAAATGAAAATGGCGAGAATCACAAGCAGGGAATTCACCTGCGTTTCCGTAACGGGAATCCCGCCGAAAATCGGAATTTCAAAATAGATCCGCGCACCGTTTATGCTGATTGAATCCACGTTTTACGACCTGCCTTTCTCTTCATCATCCGCCGCAGCATCCCCTGACGCAGATGCATCTGCTGCAGAATAATCGGTATTGATTTTACGGGCAAAATGTCCGAGGGCTTTTTCAAATGCGTCTTCTTCTGTGTCTTCATCGTCTTCCTGCTCATCTGCCGCGGGGACAGGCGAGGAAGGCACCTCTTCCGGAATTTTCAGAACAAATTTCTGCCACAGCTGACGGACAGTAATCACAATCCTCGGATAGAACACCGCCGCCACCACGGGCAGCCAGTGAATGGCGTCCAGAATAAAGGTAACGATCATGATGCCCAGCATGGCGGTCATACGCCATGTGTAGGAAGCATTCATCTTCATTTTTGCCTGATTTTCGTCTCCGCATTCCACAGCGCGCTGTACATTCAGACTCATCAGAAAGAAGTTTCCCACAGACATCACCCAGCCGACGATACCGCCCAGCAGAACGGTATAGTCCCATTTCCCGAAAAGGAAAAATCCCGCCTGCAGAAGTACCGAACAAATAAAGACGGAAACCGCCATAAAAACGGTCTCCCGCCGGACCACCGGATCAAGTTTCATTACTGTTTTCCTTTCGTATCGGAAGAAGCGGACTTCCGATATTTTTCACGATGCAGTTCTGCGCGGATCAGATTATACGCCGCGTATCCGCCGGAAATAATGCCTGCCAGAATGGCACAGAGAAGAATCCAGTCACCGATGCCGAACCGGTTCTGCAGCCACAATGCGCCAAGCAAAAGCAAAAGCGGCGGTGTCACAAGGGATAATCCCAACTGTGTGATCAGAGAAATGCGGGAGATCATCCGAATCAGATCGTTCTGCATGTCTGTTTTCTCCCTGTTCTGACGTGAGGCAAGCAAAAAATGTTATTTACCGTAAGCATTCATATCTACCATTATAACATGGACTGCATAAAGATGCAACACTTTCCGGGAATCTTTTCATTTATTTTTTCACAATCTGAACGAACACAAGCGCCGTCACGCAGGCGGTAGCAAAAATTGCCGCCGCCGTTGCCGCCATATCCGTATTCCGCTTGCGGCGGATCCGCTCGGAAAGATTCCGGTAATCCATCTCCATCTCTGCTGCAGGACGTCTTCCGCTGGCACGGTGGATCCGTCCGATTCTTTCATAATCATAATAGTACCGTGCGCAGGCGGGACATTGCGCCAGATGCTCCTGGACGGCTTTTTTTGTTTCTTCGCTGGCGGCACAGTCCGTACACACGCCAACCAGATCGCGTACCACATTACAGGTCAGTTTCATATCGGATCTCCTCCATCAGTTTCTTTTTTGCCCGGAAATAAATAATTTTCGCGGAATTCTCCGTGATGCCCAGCGTAGCGCCGATCTGTGCGAAAGAAAGTTCCGCGTATACACGCAGGATCATCACGTCCCGGTATTTTGCGGGAAGTTCCCGCATTTTCTCCCGGACATTCCGCACGGTGATCTCCCGCAGATAGATATCCTCCGGTGAGTCGGACATCATATCCCGGCAGTACTGCAGCATGGCATCCAGATCGATATCCGCTTCGCGTTTTTTCTGCTTGCGCAGATATTTGAAATAGGTATGTTTCGCAAGGGACGCAAGCCAGGTGAACATCTCGCATCCGCCGCGGAAGCGGTGCAGGGAGAGGATCGCCTGATAAAATGTCTCCTGCGTCAGCTCTTCCGCAAGATAATGATCACCGCAGAGTTTCAGAAGAAAACGGTATATACCGGCATAGTTTTCCCGGTACAGCTGTTCAAATTCACCTATTTCCGCCATTTTTTCGCGTTCCTCCTTCCCTTTTCAGATGGCATTTTTACCATTGTAGCAAATTTTCAAAAAAATTTCAAGTTTTTTCTGTAACAAATCCGGAACTTCGGGTACTAACTGACAAAAGCAAAACAAAAAGAGGCTGCAACATGAACTTCAGAATCCTCGGGACGGGAATGTGCGTCCCGCAAAAGATCATAACAAACGATGACATGGCAACGATCGTGGATACAAATGATGAATGGATCCGCCAGCGGGTCGGCATTGCGCAGCGGCATGTGTGCACGACGGAAAGTGCAGCCGATCTGGCTGTCGGTGCCGCGCAGTCCGCGCTGGAAAACGCCGGTGTCCGTGCGGAGGAGTTGGATATGATCCTTTCCGCCACGGTAAGCGGAGACAACATCTCCCCCTCTATCGCCTGCATGGTACAGAGCCGAATCGGCGCGACCTGCCCCGCCTATGAGATCAACGCCGCCTGCGCCGCGTTTATTTTCCTTCTTGAAACAGCCGCCGGCTATTTTGCCCGGGGTAAGGCGAAAAAGATTCTGATCATCGGTGCGGAGCGGCTGTCCGGCATCACGGATTACAGCGATCGCGGTACTTGCGTGATCTTCGGCGACGGTGCCGGAGCGGCTGTACTCGGCGAAGGTGACGGCTACCGCGACTGTGTTCTGCACGTCACCGGCGGAGACGATGTACTTCATATTCCCCGCAGTGTCGGTGCATCGCCATTCTACCAGAATGAGGGTTTTCCGCCGTACATCCGCATGAAGGGACAGGAGACGTTCCGCTATGCGGTCAGCTCCATCACCTCCGATGTGAATGAACTGCTCACGCGGAACAATCTCACAAAGGATGACATCGCTTTCGTGGTTCCCCATCAGGCAAACATCCGCATCATTGAATTCGCCTCCCGCAAGCTGGGAATTCCCATGGACAAATTCGTCGTGAACATTGACCGCTACGGCAACACATCCAGCGCGTCCATCCCGATCGCACTGGATGAGCTGGCACGAAGCGGCAGACTGAAGCAGGGTGACAACATCATCCTCACCGCATTCGGCGCAGGTCTGGCAAGCGCCGCATGCCTGATCAAATGGTAATAACCGGAGATCCGGATTACACATACAGAAATAATTTTTATTGAAAACAGGAGATTACAACTATGGTACAGGAAAAGATTATCGAGATGCTGGCAGAAAAGCTGGAGTGCGAAACCTCCGAGATCGCACCGGACACCACATTCGCAGAGCTGGGCATTGACTCGCTGGACGTTGCTGAACTGGTTATGAATCTGGAAGACGAATTCGGCGTAAGCCTGGAGATGGATGCATCTCTGAACACCGTTGCGGCTGTTACTGCAAAAATCGAAGAGCTGAAAGCAGAAGTCTGACATGATCGACTCCCCCATTACCTCCATGCTCGGCATCCGATATCCCATCTTTCAGGGTGGGATGGCATGGATCGCCGACGGCAGACTTGCCGCCGCCGTCTCTGAGGCAGGCGGGCTCGGCATCATCTCTGCCATGAACGCAGGCGCGGATCATCTCCGCGGGCAGATCCGCATCGCGCGGTCGCTGACCGATAAGCCCTTCGGCGTGAATCTCATGCTGATGAGTCCGGCGGCGGATGAAATGGCGTCGGTGATCGCGGAGGAGAAAATCCGTGTGGTCACCACCGGTGCCGGCAGTCCGGCAAAATATATGTCCATGTGGAAAGAAGCCGGTGTGACCGTCATTCCGGTCGTGGCTTCCGTTGCCTACGCAAAACTGATGGAAAAAGCCGGTGCCGCGGCAGTGATTGCCGAAGGGCAGGAATCCGGCGGACACATCGGTGAGCTGACAACCATGGCGCTTGTCCCGCAGGTGGCTGACGCGGTGAAAATCCCCGTGATTGCCGCAGGCGGCATCGCCGACGGACGCGGCATGGCGGCGGCACTCATGCTGGGCGCATGCGGCATCCAGATGGGCACACGTTTTCTCGTGGCAAAGGAATGCTCCGTGCATCAGACCTACAAGGACATGGTGATCGGCGCATCGGATGCTGCCACCGTCACTACAGGTCGCCGTTTCGGCGGCAATGTATGCCGCAGTATCAAGAACGGGTTTACCCGCAATTTTTCAAAAGCAGAATATGCGCCGGATGCCACAGCGGAATCTGTGGCAGAATTGGGCGTAGGCGCTTTGCGCCGGGCAGCCATTGAGGGCGACAAACAGAACGGCTGCTTCCTTGCCGGACAGATCTCCGGCATGATCAAAGAGGAAATGACCGCATCCGCCATCCTGGAAGAAGTGATGACGGGATGCGAAACGATATTGAAAGGAGCCGCATCATGGGTAAAATAGCATTTGTTTTCGCAGGTCAGGGTGCTCAGCACATCGGCATGGGCAAGGAACTGTATGAATCCTATCCGGCGGTAAAAGCGCTTTTTGACGCGGCGGAAGCCCGCCGTCCCGGCACGCTGGCACTGATGTTTTCCGGCGACGAGGCGGATCTGAAGAAAACGGAGAATACGCAGCCCTGCCTGTATCTGGCAGATCTGGCGGCTGCAATTGCGCTCCGTGAAGAAGGGATCATCCCCGAAGCCGCTGCAGGCTTCTCTCTGGGGGAGATTCCCGCGCTGGCTTTTGCAGGTGCATACAGCGAAGCAGACGGATTTTCCCTTGCCGCGATCCGCGGCGAAGCGATGGGCAAGGCTGCAGCAGCCGTAAGCGCCTCCATGGCGGCGATCATCAAGCTGACAAACGAGCAGGTGGAAGCACTCTGCGCACAGTATGAGGATGTGTATCCCGTAAATTACAACTGTCCCGGACAGCTGGTCGTATCCGCCCGGGCGGACGTGATGAAGCCGTTCTGCGATGCCGTCAAGGCAGCCGGCGGCCGTGCGCTTCCCCTGAACGTCAGCGGCGGATTCCACTCTCCCTTTATGGCAAGTGCTGCTGAGGAATTCGGCGCCCATCTGGCAAATTGCGCGATCGGCACACCCGCAATGCCCGCTTATTCCAACTACACCGCCGATCTGTACGGTGATGAGGTAAAATCTCTGCTTGAGAATCAGATCAAAAATCCCGTCCGCTGGGAGACGATCATCCGCAGAATGGCGGATGCGGGATTCGATACGTTTATTGAATGCGGTCCCGGCAGCACACTGGCAAAGCTGATCAGCAAGATTCTGCCGGACGCGCGCACGTTCTCCGTGGAGACTGCGGAGCAGGCAAAAACGGCGGCACAGGAGATACAGGCATGATTCTGAAAGATAAAGTAGCCGTTGTCACCGGTGCATCCCGCGGCATCGGCAAAGCCATCGCGGCAATGTACGCAAAGAACGGCGCATCCGTCGCTATTCTCGCCACGGGTGCTGAATCCGCCGCAGCAGCTGCCGCAGAAATCGCCGCTGGGAGCGGCTCGGTTGTCCGCGGATATGCCTGTGACGTGACCGATGCAGATGCGGTAAAATCAGTTTTCAAGCAGATCATCGCCGATTTCGGCACGGTGGACATCCTTGTCAACAATGCGGGCATCACCCGCGACAAGCTGATGATGACCATGAAACCGGACGATTTTGATTCCGTCATCGCAGTCAATCTGCGCGGTGCGTTTCTGTGCACCAAAGAGGTCTATTCCATCTTCGCCAAAAAGCGCACCGGACGCATCATCAACATGGCATCCGTTTCCGGCATCATGGGCAACGCCGGTCAGGCAAATTATTCCGCATCCAAAGCGGGCATGATCGGCATGACCAAGGCGATCGCCAGAGAGCTGGCATCCCGGAACGTCACCTGCAATGCCATAGCCCCCGGATTTGTCACAACTGACATGACAGCGGCATTTCAGGAAGATGAAAAAATCCTGGAAAGCATCCCGCTGAAACGGTTCGCATCCCCGGAGGAGATCGCCGCGCTGGCGCTGTTCCTCGCGTCCGACGCCGCCGGATATATCACCGGCGAAGTCATCCGCATAGACGGCGGTATGGCGATGTAACGGATGTTCCCCCGAAAAACACATAATTATATCGGATAGATCTTTTCCCGCAGGGGTATTATTTACTTCCGCATGGTAATTAAATGCAGTTATTCCACAGAAAGGTATTTCAGAATTATGAGACGAGTAGTCGTAACCGGCATCGGCGCCGTAACGCCGGTAGGAAACAGCGCCGCAGAATTTGCCGACGCCATCTTTTCCGGCAGAAACGGCATCGGCACGATCACCAGATTCGACATTGCCGATTCCAAATGCAAAGTAGCAGCTGAGGTCAGAGATTTCGATCCGGCAAAGCGGCTGGATAAGACGACCATCCGCAAGACGGATCTCTTCACGCAGTATGCCCTCTACGCGGCAGATGAAGCTATGGAGGACAGCGGCATCGCCGGTACGGTGGATGAATGCCGTTTCGGCGTGATCATCGGCTCCGGCGTTGGCGGCATAGGCACGCTCACCGCCGAGGAAGATGCTCTTGCCGCCGGCGGACAGCGTAAAGTCAGCCCTCAGTTCGTGCCGAAAATGATTATTAACATTGCCGCCGGTCAGGCTGCCATCCGTTATCATGCACACGGCGCGGTCAGCGCGGTGGTTACCGCCTGTGCCAGCGGCACGGATGCCGTAGGCGAAGCGTTCCGCCGCATCCGCGACGGATATTCGGACGCCATGATCTGCGGCGGTACGGAAGCGGCTGTAAATCCGTTGACCGTTGCCGGATTTGTCAACTGCATGGCGCTGACACAGTCCGAGGATCCGGGTGCCGCTTCCCTGCCCTTCGATGCCCGCCGCGGCGGATTTGTTCTGGGTGAGGGTGCCGCTATTCTGATTCTGGAAGAATACGAACACGCCGCCGCACGCGGTGCGAAGATCTATTGCGAAATCACCGGCTACGGTGCAACCTGCGATGCGTATCACGTCACTGCGCCCGCACCGGACACCACCTACGTGGCACGGGCGATCACCGATGCCGCAGCAGGTCTGGATGTCCCCGCAGACCAGCTGTACGTCAATGCGCACGGCACCGGCACTCCGATGAACGATGTGGGCGAAACCGCCGCGTTCAAGCAGGCATTCGGTGATGACGCGTACAAACTGCACATCAGCTCCACCAAATCCATGACCGGTCACATGCTGGGTGCCGCCGGCGCTATTGAGGCGATCGCCTGCGTGCTTGCGCTGCAGAATGACACCGTTCCGCCGACAATCAATCTTCTGACACCGGATGAAAAGTGTGATCTGAACTACACACCCGGCACAGCGGTAAAGACGCCGTTGGCGGGCGCAATTTCCACCTCCCTCGGTTTCGGCGGACACAATGCCTGCCTGGCATTCAAAAAGATCTGAGGCAAAGATGGAACGCGAAGAGTTGATGAAACTTCTGCCGCACCGTGACTCCATGCTGCTCCTTGACCGCGCATCGGTCGTGGACGGAACGGCGCACGGTGAGCGGCTGATCCGCGGAGACGAATTCTTCCTCGACGGACATTTTCCCGGCAATCCCATTGTGCCGGGCGTGATTCAGTGTGAGATTCTGGCGCAGTCCGCCTGTGTACTTCTGGGTATGCAGGACACGCCGGTATCCACCCTGTTCACGGGGTTGGACAAAGTCCGTTTCAAAAATCCCGTTAAGCCCGGCGATCTGTTTGAAACGGAGTGCCGCATTACAAAATCAAAAGGCGTATTCTACTGGGCGGAAGGCAAAGGCACCGTAAACGGCAGGCTGTGCGTCAGTGCCGAATTTTCCTTCGCCGTCATTCCCGATGAAAAAAAGGAGAACACTCCATGATCGAAACCACTCTCAGCTGTCCCGGCTGCAAGAAAAAACACGCCCTCACCGCCGCCGAACAGGCTGGATTTATCTGCCCCGACTGCGGCAAATACCTCCGCGTACCGCCGCGCAGCCGCGCTGCCATGATTGCCGATGCAGGAAGTTTTTCCGAAATCGGCGCAGGTGTACGCAGTGTGGACATCATCGGATTCCCCGGCTACGCCGATAAGCTGGCAAAGGCACAGGCGGAAACCGGAGAAAACTCTGCCGTTCTCTGCGGCACGGCAAGAATCAAGGGGATGGAATGTGCCATTTTCGTCATGGATCCCCGATTCATTATGGCAAGCATGGGCTCAGCCGTAGGTGAGAAGATCACCCGCACCTTTGAATATGCCACGGAGCACGGTCTGCCTGTGATCGGCTTCACCGCGTCCGGCGGTGCTCGCATGCAGGAAGGTATCGTATCCCTCATGCAGATGGCGAAATGCAGCGGTGCCGTCAAGGCACACTCTGAGGCAGGCAATTTCTATGTAACCGTCCTGACCGATCCCACCACAGGCGGCGTTACCGCATCCTTTGCCATGCAGGGTGACATCATTCTCGCCGAGCCGAAAGCGCTGATCGGCTTCGCCGGCAGACGCGTGGTGGAGCAGACGACAAAAAGCGCGCTTCCGGATAATTTCCAGAGCGCGGAATTCCTCTTCGATCACGGATTCGTGGATCAGATCGTCCCCCGGGAGTCCATGCGCGACACGCTTGCACGGATCCTGATGCTGCATCAAAGGAGCGAGAAAAGAGCATGAATGCTTATGAAAAACTGAAAACCGCCCGCAGAAACGGACGTCCGCTGGGCAGTGACTATATCAACGCCATGATCACCGAGCGGCTGGATCTCTGCGGCGACCGCCGTTTTGCGGAGGACAGCGCCATTGTAGCCGGCATCGGTCTGCTGGACGATGTGCCGGTGACCTATATCGCCATCGACAAGGGACACGATCTGAATGAGCGCGTTAAGAAAAACTTTGGCTGTGTGAAGCCGGAGGGCTACCGCACCGCACTGCGACTGATGAAGGAAGCGGAGAAATTCCGCCGTCCTGTGATCTGCTTCGTCGATACACTGGGGGCTTTTCCCGGCGCTGACGGCGAGGAGAGAGGTCAGGGGCAGGCGATCGCCGAAAACATCATGGAGATGATGGGACTGAAAACACCGGTAATCTCTGTAATCATCGGCGAAGGCGGCAGCGGAGGTGCTTTGGCACTGGCATCCGCATCCAAGGTTTACATGCTGGAAAATGCCGTGTATTCCGTCATTACCCCGGAGGGCTGCGCCAGCATCCTCTACAAGGATGCCGGACGCGTGGCAGAAGCCGCCGAGGCACTCCGCATCACCGCCCAGGACATGGTGGATCAGGGCGTTGCCGAGGAGATCATCCCCGAAAATTTCGACGATTTTCCCGCCATGTGTGCGGATATCACCGCGCGGCTGCTGGCGGATATTGACGCAATGTCCTCCCTCTCCGGCGAGGAAATCGTCCAGAACCGCTATGCCCGTTTCCGCCGGATCGGGGCGTACACGGAAGTATAAAAAACAGGGAAATCCAAACGGATTTCCCTGTTTTGGGTATCACTTGATCAGAGTATACTTGCCGATGATGGGCAGCTGTTTTGCTTTGCCGCTGCCTGCATTGATGATACCGAGGATCATCAGGATGAAGGTAATGATGCCGCCGACAATGGAAACAATCCAGCCGAGGATCGGAATAATTGCAACCACGCCGATGATCAGAGAAGCGATCCACAGTACCAGTCCCTGATTGGTATGGAAACGTGCGAACTTGGAGTTCGGAGCCGCCAGCAGCGGAATCAGCCACAGAATACCTATGTAGGACAGGATCGCGAAGACCTTGTTTGCCCCAATATCTGCTGCATCAAATTCAGCAGTCATATCAGGCGTATTCATCAGTTCTTTCGCCTTATCCGTAACCTGTTCTGCCGCAGCTGCTGCAGGAGTTTCCTCAGCCTTGGGCGCTTCTTTCTTTACTTCTTCAGCAGCACCCATCTGTGCACCGCAGGAAGTACAGAACTTGGCGTCATCTGCGACTTCTTTGCCGCATTTCGGACAAAATGCCATTGTAATCTCCTCCGATATGTATAAAAATTCAGTGTTTTACACTGTACGGTATTAGTATATCACATTTAGTTTGTACATGCAAGGGATTTGATTAACTTTTTGTAATAAATGCTTGATTTATCCCGTTTTATGCTGTATAATCAATATGGATTTTCCGGTTTAATTTTCATTATTTTTTTGTGAAAGGATACACCGTTATGAAGCTTTCCATCTCCACTCTGGGCTGTCCCGACTGGACATTTGATCAGATTCTCGACAATTACGCCGCACTCGGCGTTGAGGGCATTGAGGTCCGCGGCATTGAGGGCAATGTGGAGCCCGACAAAATCCCCTATTTCACCGAAGAGCAGAAAGATGAGACGCTTGCGCGCGTTGCCGCCAAGGGACTGAAATTCATCGGCTTCGGTACCTCCGCTTCTTTCCATGATGCCGCCAAGCTGCAGTCCAATATTGACGCCTGCAAGGTTGCCGTAGATGTTTGTCAGCGTATGGGCATTCCCGCCGTACGCGTATTCGGCAACAACTGTCCCGAAGGAGAAGGACGCGAGGAAACCCTCAAGCGCATCGGCGAAGGTATCCGCGAGGTCTGCCGCTATGCGAACGACAAGGGTGTACGCATCAATTTGGAGATTCACGGCACAATCAACACCGTGGACACCGTAGCTCCCATCATTGAGATTGCATCCTCCGAGCCGTCTTTCGGCATTCTCTGGGACGTACAGCACAGCGACAAGACCGTAGGCGACGATTTTGAGGAATTCTATCAGACCGTCAAGCCATATCTGCGCCATGTACACATTAAGGATCATCTCCGTGCATCCGAGCCGCCCTTCAAACTGGTTGCAGTGGGTGAGGGTGATATCCCGCTGAAGAAGATCATCCGCCGTCTGCTGGATGACGGTTACGACGGATACTTCTCTCTGGAATGGGAGAAGAAATGGCATCCCGAGCTGGCTGAGCCGGAGGCTGCATTCCCGGCTTATGTGGAATTCATGAAGGAGTTTATGTGATGGCAGAGCAGATTATGCGTTCTTTCGGACTTTCGGTTCAGCTTGGACAGCTGAATGATGAATTTTTTGCCGCATGCCGTAAGTCCGGCGTATATTCCGTGGAGATTTCCCTGCGTCCGGATCAGTATCCCACGCTGGACTGGGATGCGCTTGCGGATATGACCCACAAAAACGGCATCGTGATCAATTCCGTACATCTGCCGTTTTCCCGCACACTGAGCATTTCCCATCCCGAAAAGGAAAATCGGGATAAATCGATGGAACTGAACTGTTCCATTATGCGTAAAGCAGCTGCCCACGGCGTGCCGATCGCGGTTATACATCCGTCCACGGAGCCGAACGAGGAAGAAGACCGTCCGCGCATCATGCAGTATGCGAAGGATAATCTGAAAATTCTCGCAGAGCTCGCAGCAGAACTCAGCATGGCCGTCGCGGTAGAGGATCTGCCCCGCACATGCCTCGGCAGAAACAGCGCCGATATGCTGGAACTGCTCTCCGCGGACAGCCGTCTGCGCGCCTGCTTTGACACCAATCACCTGCTGTCCCAGCCCATTGCGGACTGCGTCCGCGCCATCGGCGATAAGATCGTCACCCTTCATGTATCCGATTACGACTTCATCGACGAGCGTCATCTGCTGCCGGGCGAGCTCGACATCGACTGGGCACAGTTCATGGATCTGCTGGACGAGATCGGCTACACGGGTGTATTCACCTATGAGGTGAGCGGCGGTGCGGAAAACAAATATATCCGCCGCAAAGCGGATCTGACGCCGGAGGATTACCGGAGAAATTATGATTCTCTGGTAAAACGTGAGAAGCCCGTAATTCCCGCAGGGGAGATTATCTACAGATAAAGAGAAAAAGGCGATGATCACTGAGCATCGCCTTTTTTGTTTTGTGCATGTGCGCAGATGCCGGCCAGCTCGCATTCGCCGCATTTGGGCGAGCGTGCCGTACAGACTTCCCGTCCGAAATGCACCAATCTGTGGCAGAAATTCGACTGCTCCGCTTTCTCGATCAGCGGATCCAGGATTTTTTCCACCTTTGCCGGTTCTTTCAGGGATTCCGGATAAAATCCCAGCCGTCCGCAGATGCGGATGCAGTGGGTATCCGTCACCACGCCGCCTTTGCCGTACACGTCTCCCAGGATCAGATTTGCCGTCTTCCGCCCAATCCCGGGAAGCGCCAGCAGTTCCTCCATGGTATCCGGCACACGGCCGTCATATTTCTCCACCAGAATCCGGCTGAATTCCTTCAGGCTTTTCGCCTTGTCGTGATAGAACCCGCAGGATTTTATGTACCCCTCGATCACCTCGATGGGCGTGTCCGCCATGGTGCTGGCATCGGGAATATCGGGGAACATCTTCTGGCAGACGATATTCACCCGGGCATCGGTACACTGTGCGGCAAGCCGCACCATCACCAGCAGCCGCCACGGATCGCCGCCGTATTCCAGCGAGCACTCCGCATCGGTATACCGCAGTGCAAGCAGGCGTACTGCCTCCGCACCTTTTTCACGCAGTGCAGCTGTAGTATCGGATTTCTTCATTATATATACTCTCTTTCGTACAGAAGTAAAAACGCCGCAGGTTTCTTACCCGCGGCGCCTGTTCTTTTTCAGATATTCATTCCGCGCCGACGGCGGTTATAATCGGAGCGGGGGTTGACGATCTCACGCCAGTCCAGATCACCGTGATCCAGCGCGCAGATCAGGACCTCTGCCGTAGCGATATTGGTGGCAACGGGGACGTTATGTATATCGCACATACGCAGAAGTGTGGCTTCTTCTTCTTTATAAGTAACGGAAGGCTGGGTGCTGCGGAAATAGAGCAGAACGTCAATCTCGTTATAGGCAACACGGGAAGTGATCTGCTGTTCACCGCCGTGTTCACCGGAGAGGAGTTTCTCCACCTGCAGTCCGGTGGCTTCTTCGATATACTTGCCTGTCGTACTTGTTGCGCACAGATTATGCTTACTGAGAATACCGCAGTATGCTATGCAAAACTGTGTCATAAGTTCCTTTTTGGTGTCGTCCGCAATCAATGCGATCTCCATGTCTCTGCTCACTCCTCATTTTTTATTTTATGATTTATACAGTAACTGACTACAATCCGCCTCAGAGAACGCGGCGCGTCCGGATCCGTTTCATACCGGCGAACAGACGCACGTCCTCACCGCACAGCCTCGCGGCAATATTGGCGAATGCACTGCCCGCGCGGGATTTCTTTCCGGGCAGTTCTCCCTTTTCCTGTGCAAGAAGCAATGTCCGATCACGGGGTACTACGCCGATTGTCCGGATATGGGCACCGTCAATAATATCGATCAGCCCGGCACGCTCTCCGTCTGCGGCGGCGTTTTCCTCAAAGAGAGAAATCACCATCCGGCAGGGGATATCGCCCTTCTCCTGCATCAGCATTGCCGTCCGTTCCGCAGACCGGATGGACGCTGGCTGCTGGGTCGCGATGATCAGTGCGCCGTCGGCGAATCCGGCGGCAATCGCCTGCATCAGGGGACCGCTGCCTGCCGTATCGCACAGCACAAAATCCGCCTGTGCCGCCTCCGCCAATGCGCAAAGCGCATCCGTTGCCGCATCCGCCTCAAAAGGGTCGGGCAGACGGTTCGGTGCCGCACAGAACAGCAGATTTTCCTCCGAAGGATGGGAAATCAGCGCATCCGCAGAATTGCACCGCCCTTCTATCACGTCACCCAGATCGTACAGAATGCGGTCTTCCACGCCCATCATCAGATCCAGACAGCGATTTCCGGCGTCACAGTCCACGAGCAGAACACGGTGACCGCGGACGGCCAGTGCGGAAGCCGCACCGAGAGCGACGGTGGATTTACCGATTCCGCCCTTGAGGGAAGCCACGATGATTCTTTGAAACAGCCGCATCGGCTTCCTTCCTTTCCGCAAATCCCGCCGCTGACAGTTTTACACAAATGTCTACTGTTGTATTCGGGATTTTGCCCATGAAATTGCTCAATTATCCAAACGTCCAGTATAATTATATCACATTTATGGTGATTGTGTCAATGGGATTTGTATATTTTTAGGGGAAATAGTATGCGCAACAAACAAATTTATTCTCAGGATTCCTCCCGCGAGGAATTCCGGAAAACGGAGGGAGAAATTCCGTAAATCCGCCGGAACTGATCGGAGAAATAACTGATGCTGTCAAATCCGCACCGCGTTGCCACTTCACTGATGGAATAGAGCGCAGTACTGAGGAGTGCCTGCGCGTTTTCCAGCCGTACCTTGCGGATATATTCATGGGGCGTCATATCCGCATACATGCGGAACTCCCGGCGCAGATACACCTCGCTGATCCCAGCCCGCTCGGCAAGTTCCGAAACGGACAGGGACGGATTGTCAAAATTCCTGTTCACATACGTCATTACGTCCCGGATGCGTTTCGGTACAGCGTGCCGCTCAGGCGCACTGCATTCATGCTCAATCTGGGCAAACAGATCATACAGGACGGCAAGACAGCGGTAATCACTTCCGTTTCTGCCGCGGCAGCATTCGCACAGACGGCGGAATCCGTTTTCATGGACGATCGGCGACTGCGGCAGGAAGACAAAAGGATCCGCCGCACAGTCCCGGGCAAGGAACAGATGCACAGCATACATATGCCCGCCGCTGTGCGCCTCCACGGAATACGGCATCTCCTTTGGAATAAAGGTGATGCTGCCCGGCGGCGAGACAAACGGCTTCGGATAACCCTGTATATGAATGATTTTGGTACCCTCCGTGCGGAAAGTCAGCGTATGTACATGTCCCGCAGGCACGCTGTACGATTTCGATTCACGATAATGCGTACTCAGAGCCACACAACTGAGCACGCAGATATTTTCCGCAAAATGCATAAAATTCCCCTCCGCTTTCCGGTTCAATATTTATATTATACCACATATCCGGCAAAAAAGAAAGTTTCGAAAAACAAAAATATATTTTGATTTGTTATTGCATTGTTTTCTATATGTGTTATAATAGTAAAAACACCAAGGAGGATATCTCTATGAATCAGCTTATGAAAAAAATCGAAGAGGCTGTAAAGCGCGAGGGCATTGATCTCATCGGCTTTGCACCGAAATCCCGTTTTGAATGCCTGGAGGCACGCGTCAATCCTTTCTCCATTTTCCCCGAGGGCAAAACCGTCATCATGCTGGGCAAACGCGTCTGCCGCGGTTCCCTGCGCGGTGTTGAAGAAGGTACCAACTTCGGTGACTACTCCAAGTTCGGTCGGGGTTGGCTGGAGGATGAATTCCTCGCACTCGCCTGCTACGGTCTGGTAAATGCATTGGAGGACGAAGGCTGGGAGGCAGTACCGATCTTCCCGAATCCCAGTGAGATGGCTCCCACCGGCGTTCCCGTTGTGCCCGGCAGACCTGCGCCCAACGTATTCCCCGATTTCACTTACGCTGCCGTTGCCTGCGGTCTGTGTGAGATCGGTTATTCCGGCATTCCGCTCTCCGAAAAATTCGGTTCACGCCAGCGCTTCCACATGATCATCACCGATGCGGAGCTGGAACCCACGCCGATTCTGGAGCGCAGTCTGTGCGACGCCTGCGGCAGGTGCGCCAAAGCATGTCCTCTCGGTGCCATCAGCGAAACGGAGACCGAAGAGATCGAAATCTGCGGCAAGAAGATGACCGTCGCCAAGATCGATTATTCCAAGTGCAAGAGCTGCAAAAACGGCGCTCTGCCCAACCGTCTTTCTGCCTCCGCAAAACCTGACCGCATTGCGGCGCTCTGCAACCGCAGCTGCATGTGCCATCTGGAGGAAAAAGAGGTCATTGAAAACAAATTTGAAAACGCTTTCCGCAAGCGCGATGCATGGGCACTGGACACCTACGGCAACTATGTGAAACCGGAAGCCTCCCAGACGAAGCCGGACAGTGTTCAGAGCGGGAAATAACGGAGGTACAACATGAAACTGACCTCCCAGATGATCAAGGATAAGGCTGCGGAACTGGGTATCGACTGTATCGGCATCGGTAATATTGAACGCTTCAAAAAAGCACCGGAGTTGATGAGCCCGCTGACCTATTTTCCCGAAGCAAAATCGGTCATTGCCATCGCCATGCGTATTCCCCGGGGTACATACCGCGGCATTGAAGAAGGAACCCACTGGCACAACTACACTTTTTATGCCTATAATAAGCTGAACACACTGTTCCGTCCGAAGAAAACGTACGAAATGTGCTGCTTCATTGAGGATCATGGATGGGAAGCTGTGGCGCATTATCCCGCTGTTCCCGAGGGTGAGGGCACGACAAAAAAGCCCGTCGCCCCCGGCAAGGTACCGCCGGATGTTGCCTGCTCCGTGCGTATCATCGCGGCAGGCTGCGGTCTTGGTGAAGTGGGATATTCCAAAGTATTCCTCACAAAGAAATTCGGTCCCCGCGTCCGTCTCGGTCTGATCTTCACCGACTGCGAACTGGAACCCGATCCGATCATGGATACGGGCGACATCTGCCTGCACTGCGGAGCGTGTGTAAAAGAATGTCCCGGCAATGCTGTTCCGCCGCTCAAGGAAAAGGAAAAACGCCTGTACGTGGATTTCAACGGCGAGAAGGAAATCTGGTACGGGGATGTCCGCATGGGCCGCTGCACGCTGACCCACCACGGCTTCAACAACGAGATATCTCCTTTCCATAAAAAGGATTTCCCGAACATGGCATTCGATGTGCGCAATTCGGAGATGACGGAAGAGGAAGCGTACATTCTCTGCTATTCCATGGCAAGAGCCAAATGGCCGCGCAAGCCTGAATCCCCCTCTGTCATGCAGTATTACGATTATATTCTGGGGCACACGGGATATTTTGCCATCTGCGGTGCCCGCGGCTGTATCCGAGCCTGCATGAACGCGCTGGAGAAGAGCGGCAGAACTGAAAACGTATTCCACAATCAGTTCTACAGAAAAGAGAGCTGGCTCCTGCCCAACGCACCCGAAAGCGTATCGCAGGGCGTCAATCCCTTCCGCGAAAAATATCTGGATGAGAAATATCCCGGTATCCGCGAAAACGAATACACCATGGCAGGTATCAAAGAAGAGGAAGAAGATAAGTAACAAAGAATGGAGGTGTTGCATTTAACAAATGCAACACCTCCGCGAGTTTTCCTTGACCGTTTACACGGTCATTTTTGCCCGTTCACGGGCAAAAAACGGAAACGCTCGCCACAAATTCCTACGGAATTTCCCGTAATGTCCCCATTTCATGGGGACATTACGGGTGGGCTGTTGCAAATATGGGGATAATTCCCATATTTGCAACAGCCCCTT
>SVTS01000039.1 GCA_015063645.1 Oscillospiraceae bacterium
TTGCTCTCCCGGCGAGATCATCAAGCTGAACGAAGAGCTGCTTCCCAACTGCTACCTGCACCGCACCGCTGTCAACGACGTTGCACGTGTAGAGGGCAGAACCTTTATCTGCACCACCAACAAGGAAGATGCAGGCAACATCAACAACTGGATGGATCCGTATGAATGCTACTACAAGCTCTCCAAGCTGTACCGCGGTTCCATGACCGGCAGAACCATGTATGTAATTCCTTACTCCATGGGTCAGGTTGGTTCTTCTTTCGCTAAGTACGGCATCGAGCTTACCGACTCCATCTACGTTGTTCTGAACATGCTGATCATGACCCGCGTTGGTACTGCAGTTCTGGAGCAGATGGGCGACAGTGCTGACTTCATCAAGGGTCTGCACGCAAGAGCTGACATTGACGAAGAAAACCGCTATATCGTTCACTTCCCCGAAGACAACACCATCTGGAGCGTTAACTCCGGTTACGGCGGAAACGTTCTGCTGGGCAAGAAGTGCTTTGCACTCCGCATTGCTTCCTATCTCGGACGCAAAGAGGGCTGGATGGCTGAGCACATGCTGATCCTCGGTCTTGAGAATCCCCAGGGCGAGATCAAGTATATCTCCGCTGCATTCCCGTCTGCATGCGGCAAGACCAACCTTGCCATGCTGATTCCGCCGGAGATTTACAAGAAGGAAGGTTACAAGGTTTGGTGCGTAGGCGACGATATCGCCTGGCTGCGTGTCGGTGAAGACGGCGGTCTGTGGGCTATCAACCCCGAGAACGGCTTCTTCGGCGTTGCTCCCGGTACCAACGACAAGTCCAACCCCAACGCTCTGATGACCACCAAGCGCGACACCATCTTCACCAATGTTGTTCACAATCTGGACAACAACACTGTTTGGTGGGAAGGTCTCGACAAAAATCCGCCCGCAAACGCAATGGACTGGAAGGGCAACAAGTGGGACTTCACCAAGTACGACAAGAACGACAAGTCTACCTGCGGTGCTCATCCCAACTCCCGCTTCACTTCCCTTGCCAAGAACTGCCCCTGCATCTCCGACAAGTTTGACGATCCCAAGGGTGTGCCGATCTCTGCAATCATCTTCGGCGGCCGCCGCGCTAAGACCGCTCCGCTGGTTTACCAGTCCTTCAACTGGCAGCACGGTACCTTCGTTGGTTCCATCATGGCTTCCGAGACCACTGCAGCTGCTGCAGGTGCTGTCGGCGTAGTTCGCCGCGATCCTATGGCAATGCGTCCGTTCGTTGGTTACGACATGGGCGACTACTGGGCACACTGGCTCGAGATGGGCAAGAAGATTCCCAATGCTCCCAAGATCTTCCACGTTAACTGGTTCCGTACCGACGAAGAAGGTCACTTCATTTGGCCCGGCTTCGGTGACAACATGCGCGTCCTGATGTGGATCCTCGACCGCTGCGCAGGCAAGGTTGATGCTGTTGAGACCGCTATCGGTTATGTTCCGAAGGCTGAGGATATCAACATTGAAGGTCTGGAAGATGTCACCCTCGATACCATCCGTGAGCTCCTTACTGTTGATACCGACAGCTGGAAGGAAGACCTCGCAAACATCAAAGAATTCTATGCTCTGGTTGGTGAGAGAGTTCCTGCTGAGCTCAAGGAAGAGCTGGCTGCTCTCGAAGCAAGACTCGGCTGATTCTGTTAATACAAAAAGCGATGTGCATTGCACATCGCTTTTTCATATGATTAAATATTAAGACAGGCAGATCTTAATCTGCCTGTCTTGTGTTTCAATTATTTCTTTTCACCGGCATCCTCAGAAGCAATGAGAACTTCGGTCAGCTCGTTAGAGTAAGTAAACACGATAACATCGCCCTCGTTAGCAGCGATGGTACCAGCTCTGCCGGTTTCCGGAACAGCACCGTTGATGGAGAAATCCCACCAGTAGGTACGGTCGCCTTCTACCTTATCAGCAAGACCCTTGATAGAGGTGATGGACATATCGTTTGCTTCGAAATCAACTGCATTCAGCTCAAAAGCATGGATTACGCAATCAAGAATGGTTGCGGGATCGTCAACCGGTGCTTCCACAGGAACAGCGATAGGCTGAACGAGAATCTCATCATTGGCGAATACACTAACGGTTACATTTACGGTAACCTTTTCAGTCTTCTCGCATCCGACGAAGCAAGCAGAAAGCATAACAACAGCGAGTACGAGAGCAATAAGCTTAAATTTCTTCATAAGAACCTCCCTTGGTTTAATTTATTTAAGCTGTGCATTAGTATACATCATAATCAACAAATTGTCAAGGGAAAATGCGTAATTTCTCCGTAAATTTTTATAGTTTTTTCTTAAAATCGGTCATTTTCTTATGCGAGGAATACTTTTATGAATAATCATTGAACTCAATATTGACGTTTATAATTATTATAATATGAATGCAATTATGTAAAAAGAGCGCCGAAGCGCTCTTTTTATCATGGTGTTCTTACATTCCCGCCGGAAGCAGGTTTTTCGCCGTCTTCCCCGTCGCCGTAGATATCGTTTTCATCCACCGGCGGATCATCCGTCTTATCCTCGGGAGTGGTGGTTTCCGCTATAGTCCACGGTGTGAAGTCAAAGTGATCGTAGCAGAATTTGTTATAGAATGTCCAGACATTTGACTTTCCGACGAATACGCCTTCCGGAATGGTATTCTGGAAGAACGGTTCTGCCCACCATCCGCCGGGTCTGACATTTGCAGGCAGATCGCGATAGACATACTGTGCATCCGTGACCCAGATTTCTATGGGGAAATTACGGCTTTCCACACGGATAAGGGCAGTGTCGATCAGCTTTTTCGGATCGCCTGTATATGCTGCCGCATCCAGAACTACGCCGCCGACTTCGGAGTCATATTTGACCGTCACATGGACATTGCACTCTTCTGTAGGCATATTGTCCTTGGTGAAATATCCCTTTGCGATACGGTTACCGCGGGGATCCAGTTTACAGCTGTCACAGGGCAGCATACCGGAATCGAGGCAGTATTCGCTTTCAATCACGCCTGCTGCCACTGTAAAGGTTTTCAGAGGCTCTCCGCCGTTCTTGGACGCATCGATATACTTCTGGTGCAGTTTGGTCATGACCGTGTCCCAGACGGCACTGGCAGGATTCTGCTTGAAGTCGCTGAGTGTCTGGTTCATATCATAGCCGAACCATACACCGCCTACATAGTACGGCGTATAGCCCACAAACCAACGGTCAAAGTCATTACCTGCCGTACCGGTCTTACCGGCTACATTTACAGTGTTACGCAGTGTGATACTTCTGCCTGTACCCTGAGACATGACATTCTGCATCATGATGGTCATGATGGATGCGGTCTGATCGCTGATGACGATTCTGGATTCGGATTCATTTTCGAGGATCAGATTTCCTTCGCTGTCATAGACATACAGGAAAGTACGCGGCTTATTGTAGACACCGTTATTCTGGAAGATGGTATATGCCGCGGTGATTTCGCGGACGGTCAATCCATAGCTCATCTGTCCGAGCGCCAGCGGAGCGAGCATCTTATCGGTCAGCACAACACCGGAGGGAGTTGTATAAGCCTCAATGAAATTGCTCATTCCAAGCTGATTTTTCACAAAATCGAAGGATTTATCCAGGGACAATTCCTGCAGGACGCGGACAGCAACCGTATTCTTGGACGTAATGATCGCCTGGTTTACGGTCTGCAGACCGGCGTAGGTATTGGGATAGTTGGCAGGCCATGCATTCGGCGCGGTCTTTTTGACAGGCACACCGTTCTCATCCAGTGTTTCCACATTCCAGTCCTCATCGTAATCGCCGAAGGTGACAGGGACATCGTCATACACAGATGCGAAATTGATAAGCCCTGCATCGAGAGCCGGTGCGTACACAGACAGCGGCTTAATGGAAGAACCGGGAGAACGCTTAGCATCCGTTGCACGGCTGCTGATTCGGTTGGCTGTTTTCTCGCCTCGTCCGCCCACGATGCCGAGAACATCGCTTGTGTAGGGATCCACAATGACCATTGCTGATTCCGGCTGAAGACCGTCATTGGAATAGGGGAAATATTCCGTATCGTTTTCGTACACTTCCTCCATGATTTCCTGTACTTCGGGATCCATGACCGTATAGATTTTCAGACCGCCGGAGTAGATCATCATGCTTGCGGTGTAGGAGTCATAGCCGTATTTTTCCATAAGCGCATCGCGCACGTCATTGAATACGGCTTCTTTATACCAGGAGAATACATGACCGCTGTTTTCCGAATCTTCGTTGGAATCACGTTTCAGGACAAGGGTGGGTTCACTGTTCTGCGCTGCAATCTTTTCTGCTTCAGTGATATATCCGTAGTCATACATCTCCTTGAGAACATTATCGCGTCGCTCTTTGTTTTTCTCAGGAAAACGAACCGGATCATACAATGAAGGGTTCTTGACAATAGCAGCAATAGTAGCACATTCCAACAGATCCAGTTCGCTGACATCTTTTCCGAAGAAATAGTTGGCAGCCGCCTGAACGCCTTTACAGTTATTGGACAGATAGATGATATTGAGGTATAGCTCCAGAATTTCTTCCTTGCTCTTCTCCTTTTCCAGATTCAGCGCACGCAGGATCTCCTGCACTTTTCGCTGAATTCTGACATCATCTTCCTGAGTGAGATTCTTCACGAGCTGCTGCGTGATGGTGGATGCACCGCGGACCTTTTCAAATTCAAGGAAGAAGTTCAGCGCAGCTTTACCTGTTCCCAGCCAGTCAACGCCGTTATGATCCCAGAAGCGGTGATCCTCAATGGCAATGAACGCTTCGTAGAGATATTTCGGGAACTGGCTGAACGAGGACCAGAGACTGTTTTCGGAAGCGTAAATACGCTCCTCCTCAATCTCCACGGCTTTACCTGTACGGTTCTGCCGGTCTTCCTGCGTCTCGTAATCCATGTAATACAGCCGGGTTGTTGTATCGGTGCCCGTCGCGATCAGAAGAGACGTATCCAGTGTCGGATCAATATTGTTTTTGATATAGATCGCAAAAACAGAACCGACGATGACACCGGTGATCAGTCCGATCAGCATCACAGTCAGAAGAATGTTCAGCAGATATGACAGTACCTTGAGTACTATTTTACCGATCAGAGCGAACGCATGGAGCACTTCCTTGCCCCAGTCCACCTGATTCGGTCTTTTGCCCATATTCGGATATCTTGTCATGAATAATACCATACCTTTCCGCACGCAATAATCAGACGAAATTTTCCGTCCGATGTTCCGCATTCGGATGAATATATTTTATTATACACCATTATTTTGAATACATTATGAAGTTTTATCCATTAAAGTGAAAGAATGAAGGCAGATTTCCACGCATTATTTAAGGATCACATTACCGCTGCCGAGGATTTCTGTCAGTTCCCGATACACAAACTGAGTCATCGAAACACTGAGATGCTCCGCACGGAGATATTTTCCGCATGATGCGTCGTAGAAAACCACCGGGAAAGGACCGGGGAATATTTCGAGAAAACACGCCGCACGCTTGCAGAGAGGACTGTCCATGCTGTCTACTTTGAGGAACAGTCTTGTCGGATTCTTCTCCGCGGGAGTTTCCTGTTTCACGGGAGACGATGCCGCCTGCGGTGCCGCTTCTGCCGCTGTATCGGCTTGCTGCTGCGTATTCTGTGCGGGAGTTTTCCGAGACTCCTCACTCCATTTTATATCCTCAATCAAAGGCTGCATATCGCGCATAAGGATCTTGGCATCCTCATCATCGCGGGCGGAAATTGTTCCGCTGACTGCAATTGCCGCATCAGGCAGCAGATAGGGACCGTACATCTGCATGACTTTCGGGAAGACGATGACTTCAATCTCACCGCCGCGATCTTCCAGCGTGAGGAACGCCATCTGCTCTCCGTTTTTGGTAGCTTTATTCTGGCGACGGGTGATGATTCCCGCCAGAATAACCTGCTGTTTATCGGAGTATGCAGATGCGCTCTCTGTTCCTTCCTCCACCGTTTCCTCAGTGGAAAAAGAAGCTTTGATCGCCGCGATTGTATCCGGACGCAGTCTCGTGAGATGTTTTCCGTATTCATCCAGAAGATGCCCGGAGAAATAGAGACCTGAGCTGTCTTTTTCCAGACGGAGGAGGTCCTTCGGAGAATACTCCGGTATTTCAGGCAGGGTGATTTTAGGAATTTCTCTTGCCGCCGGAGCAATGGCAAACAGATCCAACTGACCGTCCAGGCTCTGTCTTCCCGAGGATGCTCTGGCATCCAGAACAGACTCATATACGGTAAGCATCTGACTCCGCTTTGCTCCGAGTCCGTCAAGCGCGCCGGATTTGATCAGCATTTCCAGCTGACGTTTATTGATGGCAATATCGTCTGTACGGTTCATGAAATCGTCGAAAGATACGAACGGTCCGTTTCTTTTTCGCTCACTGATCAGTGCATCCACAAACTGTCTACCCAGATTTTTCAGCGCAAGCAGACCGTAACGGATATTCTTTCCGTCCACATGGAAATCGCGCGCGCTGTCATTGACACTGGGCGGCAGAACACGGATTCCGATACGTCCGCATTCGGATATGTACTCTGCCAGCTTGTCCGAGGCGCCGAGAACGGATGTCATCAGAGCACTGATATATTCACGGGGATAATGGGCTTTCAGGTATGCTGTACGGTACGACAGCAGCGCATAGGCTGCTGCATGGCTTTTATTGAACGCGTAGTTGGCAAATCCAACGATCTCATCAAACAGAGCGGATGCTGACTTTTCATCCACATTGTGCTGCGCGGCACCGGCAAGGAATGCGGCACGTTCACTTTCCAGAACGGAGAGTTTCTTTTTGGAAATGGCACGGCGGACAATATCTGCCCGTCCGAGAGAATAGCCCGCAACGACTCGGAATATCTGCATTACCTGTTCCTGATAGACGATACAGCCATTGGTTTCATCCAGTATCGGTGCAAGAAGCGGAGTAATATAACGGATTTTCTGCGGATTACGGCTGTTTTCGATATATTTCGGGATAGAATCCATCGGACCGGGACGGTATAGCGCAATCGCTGCTATAATATCCCCGATTCTGGTCGGTTTCATCTGCGTCAGCGTCTGGCGCATTCCGCCGGATTCCAACTGGAACACACCGTCGGTTTTTCCGGCGGATATCAGGTCATAGGTGCGTTTATCATCAAGCGGAATTGCGGATATATCGAAATCCGGCTGATTCTCACGGATCTGTGCCTCCGCCTGCTCGATAATCGTCAGATATCGCAGAGCGAGGAAGTCAAATTTAAGCAATCCCAACTCAGCGATCGTATTCATATCGAACTGTGTGACAACAACGCCGTTATTGACGGCAAGGGGCACGTATTCACTGAGGGGACGCTCCGTGATAACCACGCCTGCCGCATGTGTGGATGCATGCCGCGGCATACCCTCAAGGGCTGCTGCAACATCGACAAGACGACGGATCTTTTCATCGCCGTCATACAGCTCACGCATGTTTTCCTGTTTCAGTGCATCTTCCAGCGTGATTCCGAGCGTACGCGGAATCAGTTTCGCAACTTCATCCACTTCTGCATAGCTCATACCGAGAGCACGTCCCACGTCACGTATAACAGCGCGTGCTGCCATCGTTCCGAATGTGATAATCTGCGAGGTATGATCCTCACCGTATTTTCCGCGGACGTATTCAATTGCTTCATCACGGCGGTCGTAGCAGAAGTCAATATCAAAGTCAGGCATGCTGACGCGCTCCGGATTCAGAAAACGCTCGAAGAGCAGTCCGAAGCGGAGCGGATCAATATCAATAATGCCGATCAGGTATGCTACCAGACTTCCGGCACCGGAGCCTCGTCCGGGACCGACGGGAATTCCTTCTGTTTTTGCATGATGGACGAAATCCCATACGATCAGGTAGTATTCCGAATATCCCATGGATTCAATAACGGACAACTCGTAGGTGATGCGTTCTCTGTAGTCTTTCTCTTCCCTGCCCGCTTCGAAGCGGATATGTCCTGCCTGTATACGGCGGGAAAAGCCTTCTTCCGCCAGCTGTGCCAGGTACATTGCCGGCGTAAGTCCGTTTGCAGGTTTATAGCGAGGCAACTCTGTATGCCCGAAGGAAAAACGGAAATCACACATATCAGCGATTTTGCCGGTATTCTCCAGTGCACCTTCATAGGTACTGAAGAGTTTTTCCATTTCCCATGTATTTTTATAATAGAATTCGTCTGTCTCAAAGCCGATGGGACGTCCGTCTGTGATGACATTATTGGTTTGTATACACATCAGGATTGCCTGCGTCTCCGCATCGCTGCGCTGCGGATAGTGGACGTCGTTGGTTGCCACCAGTCCAATTCCGGTTTTACGGGACATTTCCGCCAGCGCCGCGTTAACAATCTGCTGTTCTTTAATGCCGTGATCCTGAATTTCCAGATAAAACCTGTCTTTACCGAAAAGATCGCGCATACGGAGCGCGAATTTTTCCGCTTCCTCGTATTCACCGCTGACAATCATCCGCGGAATATATCCTGCCAGACAGGCGGAAAGGGCGATAAGTCCCTCATGATACTGTTCCAGCAGTTCCATATCCACGCGGGGTTTGGAATAGAATCCCTCGGTAAATGCCAGAGAGACCATACGGATCAGATTGCGGTAGCCGGTTTCATTTTCCACCAGCAAAACAAGATGATAGCTGGAGGAATCCTGCTCATGTACTTTATCAAAGCGGGAGCGTCGGGCGACATATACTTCGCATCCGATGATCGGCTTGACACCTTCCGCTTCACAGGCTTTGAAAAAATCCACAACACCGTACATGACTCCGTGATCCGTGATCGCCACTGCGTCATGTCCGGCGGCTTTAGCCAGTTTGGGGATGTCCCGCACACGGCAGGCTCCATCCAGAAGACTGTATTCACTGTGCAGATGCAGATGTACAAACCGTCCCATTCCGATACTCCCTTCTCTTTTCTTGTTTATGTTTCTTCGATGCCGAGGGCTTTTGCGGCATCCATGATTTTTGCCAGTCTGTGGCTGACTCCGGACTTTCCGATCGGCGGTGAATGGGCTTCGCCCAGTTCTTTCAGGGACATCTGCTCATGCAGCAGACGAAGCTCAGCCGTCTCGCGGAGAGACTCAGGCAGTGTGCCGATGATACCGTGATCTTTCATATACCGGATGACGGAAATCTGTTTTCCGGACGCAAGAAGAACTTTTTCTATATTGGCTGTATCGCAGTTAACCTGACGGTTTACCGTATTTCGGAATTCGCGGTTTATGCGGCTGTTCATAAAATCGAATGCGGCCGTATTGGCACCGATATAGGCAAGAAAATCAGCGATGGCTTCCCCGTCTTTCAGATAGAATATTGTCTGATTTTTCCGCACAACGGTTTTGCCCGATATACCCTGTGATTCCAGAAGATCCGTCAGTGCTTCGCATTCCGCATCACTGCCCATCGCCAGTTCAAGATGATATCTTTTCTCAGGATTGGTCACAGATCCGCGCCGGCAGAAAAGGGCACGGACGAAATGAGACACGCACGCCGGACATTTTGCGCGCTCTTCATAAGCGGATATTTGTTTAGCACGCGCCTCGGGAGTAACATCCGCCTCAAACAATGCGGACGCATCGTGAAACGCATGCACACAGCATTTTTTCTTGATTGGAACTTCTGCCAATGACTGCCGCAGAAGTTCCGCATAGGATGGTTCACGCATATTTTATTTTTCACTCACTGATATTACTTCTGTCTCGATAATGACGCTGAATTTCTTCTCGAGTTCTGCGCGGATATGCGCAATCAGCGCCCGTACATCTGCCGCTGTGGCATCGCCGCGGTTGATGATAAATCCTGCGTGTTTTTCCGACACCTGCGCACCGCCAACGGCATATCCTTTCAGTCCGGCTTCATCAATCATCTGTGCGGTGAACCGTCCGGGATACCGCTTGAATGTACTGCCCGCACTGGGATATTCAAGAGGCTGTTTATCGGCACGTCGGTGCATAAGATCATCCATTTTTGCACGGATCTCATCACAATTGCCTTCCCGCAGGCAAAACTCGGCGGAAAGAATCACCCATTCGGGATGAGCGCGGTATATGCTCTCTCTGTATCCGAATTCATGGGCGGCGTTTTCCATTTCGCCGAATGCATCCTTCACACGGTCATAATAGCGGCTGCGGACGAGAACCTGTGCGATTTCTCCGTCATAGGCGCCTGCATTCATAAACACTGCGCCGCCGCAGCTGGCGGGAATTCCATGCGCGAACTCAAAGCCGGTCAATGAATGCTCAAACGCAGCATTGGCAGCGGCACGGAGAGTGCATCCTGCCTCAGCGCGAAGGATATTTCCGTTTACATCCACGGAACGCATAGCGGATGTAGCTATTACTGCACCGCGAAAACCGGCATCATCGAAGAGAAGATTACTTCCCCGTCCGATAACCATGGTGCGAATATCCAGTTCTTTGGCTTTCTGCAGAATATAACGCAGATCATTCTCACATGCTGGCTCCAGATACAGATCTGCCGGACCGCCGATACGGAATGTTGTATGGCGCGTCATCGGTTCATCGGTCAGAATCTGAATTTCTTTTGCAGAGTTCTGATTGTATGTTCGGAGATTTTCAAGAAGAGCATTGGTTTTTTTCTCCATCATTTCCCCCGTTACTGTATACCAAGGTAGGCGGGAAGCCCCCGTATATCATGCACTGTATGCACAACAGGAAGTCCCTGTTCATTATTCTTTCCGTTTCTGTTCAGCCAGACGGCATCCATGCCTGCCGCTGCCGCGCCTGCGATATCGGAGGACAGAGAATCTCCTATCACCAGATACCGTGAAACATCCGGATCACCGATTCTTTCCGTTACGCGCAAGAAATATACCGCAGACGGCTTTGCAGCACCAAGTTTTTCCGAGACAAAAATATCTTCAAAACAGGATTCCAGCCCTGAGTTGTGATAATGTTTCATCTGCACGGAATAACTGCCGTTGGTGATGATAAACAACCGATACTGTCTGCACAGTGCCTCACATACTTCTTTTGCACCCGGAAGCAGAAAGTTCTGCTCCGACAGTTGGAACAGATAGGCATCGCTGAGTTTTCGGCTCAGTCCGTCCGTATCGGAAACAGAGAGTACTTCCAGAAGCATTTCAAAACGAAGTATTTTCAGGTGTTCCCTTTCCACCTCGCCGCGTTCCAGTTTCTTCCACATCCCGTCATTGATTTCATGATAGATCTGATAGATTTTTTCATCTGAAACAAGACCGTACGCGGAGAAAGCGGCATGAAATGCCGTCTCCTCCGCGCGGTCAAAATCAAACAGCGTATTATCAAAATCCATCAGAAGATATTGATATCGCTTCTTTTCCATATTACTTAATCTGGAAGCGGCGATAGGTCTTCTTGCCCTTCTTCAGGACGATACCGTCTCCTGCAAGCTGTTCTGCAGTGACAGACGCATCGAAGCGCTCCACCTTTACATCGTCTGCCAGAATGCCGCCCTGCTGGATCAGACGCTTAGCTTCACCCTTGGAGGGAGCCATCTTACCGAGAACAAGCAGGTCAGCGACAAAAGCCTTGCCGTCGGTCAGATCGGATTCGCTCAGTTCAGTGGTAGGCATATCGGCAGATGCTCCGCCGCTGACGAAGAGTGCCTTGGCTGCGCTCTGAGCCTTCTCTGCTTCTTCCTCGCCGTGAACCAGCTTGGTCAGCTCATATGCGAGGATTTCCTTAGCGGTGTTCAGCTGGCTGCCTTCCCAGGAATCCATAGCGTCGATCTGTTCGAGAGGCAGGAAGGTGAGCATACGGATACACTTGAGAACGTCATCGTCACCCACGTTACGCCAGTACTGATAGAAATCGTAAGGAGAGGTCTTATTGGGATCCAGCCATACGGCCCCGGATGCGGTCTTACCCATCTTCTTGCCCTCGGAATTGAGCAGGAGGGTGATAGTCATAGCGTGCGCATCTTTACCCAGCTTACGGCGGATCAGTTCGGTACCGCCCAGCATATTGGACCACTGGTCGTTTCCTCCGAACTGGAAGTTGCAGTCGTAATTCTTATACAGGTAGTAGAAGTCGTAGGACTGCATGATCATGTAGTTGAATTCAAGGAAGGACAGACCCTTCTCCATACGCTGCTTATAGCACTCGGCGCGCAGCATATTGTTGACGGAGAAGCATGCACCCACTTCGCGGAGAACCTCAATATAGTTGAGATCCATCAGCCAGTCGGCATTATTCACCATCTGTGCCTTACCTTCACCAAATTCTATGAAACGCTCCATCTGCTTCTTGAAGCAGTCGCAGTTATGCTGGATAGTTTCACGGGTCATCATGGAACGCATATCGGTACGACCGGAGGGGTCACCAATCATGGCAGTGCCGCCGCCGATCAAAGCGATGGGGCGGTTGCCTGCCATCTGAAGCCGTTTCATAAGGCAAAGTGCCATGAAGTGACCAACATGGAGAGAATCCGCAGTGGGATCGAATCCGATATAGAAAACGGCTTTTCCGTTGTTGATCAGTTCTTTGATCTCGTCTTCGTTGGTCATCTGCGCGATGAGACCACGCGCTTTCAGTTCATCAAAAATTGTCATGTCTGTTTTCCGGCATCTGCCGGCTCCTTTATTGTATTTATTTATTGTTTTTCTATCATTTCGCGGGCTGCTTCCCGCTGGGTTTCCGTTACATCAATTCCGCCGATAATTCGGGCAATTTCTGCCACGCGTCCGTCAGCATCCAATTCTGTGATTTCACTTTCTGCCCGTCCGTCATGCTCTGTTTTGCGGATGCGGAGGTGATGATCCGCCAGAGAGGCAATCTGCGGTGAATGGGTAACACAGAGAACCTGTGTACAGGCGGAGATTTCTTTCAGTTTCAGACCAATTTTTTCCGACGTTCCGCCGGATACGCCTGCGTCGATCTCATCGAAGACCACGGTCGCCGCGCCGCTCTGAGTATTCAGGACACTGCGCAGTGCCAGCATAACACGGGACATCTCACCGCCGGATGCGATTTTCCCGAGGGGCATAGGAGGCTCTCCGGGATTTGTTGCAATCATAAAAGTGACATCATCCGATCCGCGCGGACCGAACTGTTCTGCCCCGCTTGCATAGACCGTATGCACGTCCGTCAGAAAACGGACTTTGGGCATATCCAGATAGGCAAGTGTTTCGGAAACGGCACGGTTCAGCTCCTCAGCAGCGTTCTGACGTCTGCGCGAGATTTCCGCTGCTTTTTCGGAGAGAACCTTACGGATTTTACCGATTTCATGTTCGATTTCACTGAGTTTCTCATCACCGGATTCCAGATCCGCAAGCCGGGCTGCGGCATCATTCCGGAACTGCCTGATCTCAGCAAGCGTGGTGCCGTATTTCCGCTTCAGCCTTTCCATCAGGCTCAGTCTTGCCTCAATGGCATTGAGCTGCTGTTCGGGATTATCCACATCGCTGTCATCGGTAAGAGCGCGTGCACTTTCGCCTATATCCTCCAGTTCGTAGCGATAGTTATCCAATCGTGCCGCCATCTGCTCCGCTTCCGGCATGACATCCGCCAACTGCCGGAGTGCGGCTGCAGATTTCTGCAGGAGAACGGATGCTGACGCTCCTTTTTCGCTCTGTGCAAGTGCACGGTAAACAAAGTTGGAGTATTTGGCGATTCGCTCAATATCTTTGATCTTAGTCCGGGATGCAATCAGCTTTTCCTCTTCATCCGGATCGTTCAGTTTTGCGGCATCAATTTCCTTGATCTGATATTTCAGAATATCCGTCAGCATATTTTTCTCCCGCAGAGATTCGCGCAGAGATTGTGCCGCGGAAGTCAGCTCATTCAGCGATGCATACGGAACCGCGTAGTCCGCAAGCAGTTCAGCAGTGCCGGCGTATTCATCCAGCATATCCAGGTGAAAGGATTTATCCAGCAGGTTTCTTGCTTCGCTCTGCGACTGGATGCTCACCAGATACGGACCGATTTCTCTGAGCAGTGTCAGGGGAACAGTGCGTCGGTTGATCTTCACAGAGGAACGTCCGTCTGCGGTAAAGGTACGGATGATCTCCAGATCCCCGTTTTCGTCGGGAGATATGCCCGCTTCAGCCAGAGGCGGATAAACAGGAATATCGGAAAAAACTGCAGAAACCATCGCCCGCTCCTCGCCGGAACGGATCATTTCCCGCTGGGATTTTCCTCCGGTGATCAAAGCAAGACAATCGATCATCACCGATTTTCCCGCACCGGTCTCGCCGGTCATCACGGTGAATCCCCTCTCAAAATCAAGGCTGATTCTGCGGGCAACCGCGATATTTTCTATATACAATGAATGCAGCATAGCGGCTCCGTTCAGCTCACTGAGATCTTGCGGATACGCTTACAGATCGCCTGCGCAGCTTCTGTGCTGTGGGCAATAATGATGATCGTATCATCACCTGCCACGCATCCGAGAATATCGTGTTCATGAAGCGAATCAATGCCGGCAGCTACTGCATTGGCGAGTCCGGGATATGTTTTGATGACGATATCGTTCATCGCGCTTTCCACGCTTTTGATGGAACCGCTCAGTGCTTTGCTGTACAGTTTCTGGCTGTCCGTATCGCCCGGTTTGGGAAGGACATACTTATAGTTTCCCGTTTCGGACATTACTTTCGCCAGTTTCAATTCCCGGATATCGCGGGAGATTGTTGCCTGCGTTACCTCAAAACCGGTAGCGCGGAGTTTATCGATCAGTTCTTCCTGTGTTTCAATGTTATGGTTCTCAATGATCTCCATGATCATGGTATGTCGCTTGATTTTCATGTTGACCTCCGTTCACAGGTTTATGTTAATTTCCGGCGGAGTGCGCTGAGAAATCCGCCTTTTTTGATACGGATCAGACTGGTGCGGCAGGAAGAATGGGTAATGCGCACCGCGTCTCCCTCTTCAAGAACATAGGATTCACGGCTGTCTATGGAAAGATACACCTTTGTATCTTTGGAACGCGTAATCATATTCCGCCACTCAAGCACGGAGGCACCGTCGAAGAGCACGGGACGGTTATTCATTGTCTGCGGGCAAATGGGAGTTGCGCATATGCAGTCCATCCGGGGATCCACTACAGGACCGCCGGCTGACAGCGAATATGCTGTAGAACCGGTAGGCGTGGAGAGGATCATTCCGTCCGCATAGCAGTTTTCAGCCAGCTCACCGTCGCAATACAGTTCAAAGGAAAGAAGTTTCGGAACGGGTCCGTTTGTCAGAACAACTTCATTGAGCGCCGGTATTTCCGCCCGAAGAACGGTATCTCCGCGAATGATGGTGGCATCCAGCATGATACGCTCTTCAATTTCTCCTTTTCCGGCAAGAATCTGATCAACAAGTTCCAGTTCATTGATTTCAATTTCCGCCATATAACCGAGTCGTCCGCAGTTAATTCCGGCGATGGGGATATTTCTTCCGGAACAGCGGCAGCGGCGCGCCGCCTCAATAATGGAACCGTCGCCGCCCAAAACAAAAATCATATCGCCATTGGCGAAAAGTTCATTTTCCATACAGAATCGCACGGAATCTGTCAGCGGTTCCAGAAAAGCACGGCTTTCCTCGCCGCAAAGGATTCTGCATCCGGCGGCAGAGATCCGTTGTACCAGACTCTGTACAAGGACGGGATCGATCTTCTTGGATGTATTCGGAAGAAGTATCACATTTTCGACTTTTGCTGTCACGATCTCACCACCTTGCTGATTAGTTGATCTGTTACGGAACACGTTTCCTTTCCGTCAGAATGGACACACAGGCACAGAAATTCCCGGTTTCCGTCTCCGCCGGTGATCGGCGATACAATCAGTTCCTGCATAAAAAGAGAACACGCGGAGGCGCTGTCTCGCACACGGCGGACAGCAGCTTCATGATCCGCTTTATTTTTCACAATACCGCGCCGGTCTGTCGCATGGGGACCGCATTCAAACTGCGGTTTGATCAATCCGATGTAGATTCCGCCGGGACGAAGGATATCCCGGATATTAGGCAGAACATATGTCTGAGAAATAAATGACAGATCTGCCACCGCAATATCGCAGAGTGTACCGAATGTCTCCGGTGTCAGGTTACGGGCATTGAATCGCTCAATATTCACGACACGCCCGTCTTCACGGAGGCTTTTGTCAAGCTGATCACTTCCGGAATCAACAGCAAAAACTTTTGCTGCGCCGCGGCGCAGCAGGCAGTCTGTGAATCCGCCGGTGGATGCACCTATATCCGCGCAGATTTTCCCGGAAACATTCACGCCGAATGCATTCAGCGCGCCTTCCAGTTTTACGCCGCCGCGTCCGACAAACGGATGGGGCTTTCCGCTCAGGACAATTTCCGGTGAAGCATTATCTTCGATAACGAAAGAGGCTTTACGGATCACTTTTCCGTTTACACTGACAAATCCGCCTTCGATCCATTCCTTAGCCTGCGTACGGCTGGGACAATAACCGGCGGAAGTCAGGTACACATCCAGTCTCATGCGAGCGGCACCAGAAACGGAATCACAATTCCGAGAACAGCGCCGACAACGACCTGAAACGGGGTATGACCGATCAGTTCCTTGAGACTGGCTTCCGTCAGGATCGGATCGCCGGAGGTCATGTCCGCCAGGATTCTGTTCAGAATCTTTGCATGCTCACCGGTTGCACGGCGGACACCGGTGGCATCATACATAACAACGGATGCCAGAACAAAGGCGATGGCAAAATAAGGGGAGCCGGGTCCGTAAATCCGCAAAGCGGAAAAAGCCAGAGCCGCAACTGTTGATGCGTGTGATGAGGGCATACCGCCGGATGCAAACATCAGATGCATATCCAGACGGCGCTCATTGATCAGGCAAAGAATGATTTTAATGATCTGTGCGCTGAAATACGCGATCAGGGCACACACAAACATATGATTGCCAAACAGTTCGTTGATGTAATTCATACGTATTCAATGCTTCCTGTTCATCAAATAATCCGCCAATGCACAGAGAAGTTCACTGTTTTCAAAAGCTGCGAGTGCTTTTTTTGCCTCTTCTGTGCACTGTGCTGCCAGGGTTTCTGCGTTCTCAATGGTCATGTAGGAAAGGATTGTCTTTTTATCGTTGCGGGCATCACTTCCGACAGGCTTTCCAAGCTGTACAGCATCGCCGCGAACATCCAGAAGGTCATCGACAATCTGGAAAGCAAAGCCGACATTCTCTGCGTATGCGGCTGCGGCGGACAGTGCTTCCTCAGAAGGTGATGAATCTGACGCATAACAGCCCAGATGCGCAGCGGCACGGATCAGGGCACCTGTCTTCATCCTATGCAGACGGTGCAGTTCCTCATAGGAGGCACATTCATCGGCGAGATCATAATACTGCCCGCCAGCCATGCCGAGTGCACCGGCTCCGTTTGCCAGCACACGGACTGCAGCTGCTTTTGAGGCATCGCTTACATCGGGAGCAAGGGTGATCACCTCGAACGCCTGTGTCAGAAGCGTATCTCCTGCCAGAAGCGCGTTGGCCTCCCCGAATGCTTTATGGCAGGATAGTTTTCCGCGGCGCATATCATCGTTATCCATACAGGGGAGGTCATCATGAATCAGCGAATAGGCGTGCACCATCTCAATAGCCGCCGCAAAAGGAAGAGCTGTTTCTTCCCTGCCGCCAAACAGTCTGCAGAACTGCAAGACAAGGAATGCACGGATCCGCTTTCCCCCGCCCAGTGTGCTGTAGCGCATTGCCTGCGCAAGGACAGTGTCACCGCTGTATTTCGCGGAAAGCCAACGTTCCAGCTCCGCTTCCACCAGATTGGCGGCGCGGCTCAATTCTTTCTCAACGAGTGCCATCTGCTGCGCCTCCGGGCATATCCTGCTCCACTCTGTTTCCGTCTTCGCCCAGCGTGAGGATCTTCACTCTCTGCTGTGCATTATCCAGCCTGCTGCTGCAGAGGCGTACAAGAGCAACGCCTTCTTCGTACAGGGAAAGCGACACGTCAAGCGGCGCGTTTCCGCTCTCAAGCAGGCGGACAATCTCTTCCAGCCGCGCAATGGCTGTTTCAAAGGTCATATTTTCATCTATCTGCATGATTTATTCCTCGTTTTCCGATTTTCGCACATCACGGATTTCCGCATCCGCTTCACCGTCTGCGAGATGCAGGGTCACCGTCTGACCTATTTTCATCTGGGATGTTTTCTTGACAATACTGCCTTTGCCATCGTACACTGCGCTGTAGCCGCGGGATAGGATTGCAAGCGGATTAAGGGCTTCCAATTTACCGACGGACGCACTCATGCGGGCTGTATCCAGAGACAAACGGTTATTCTCCGCCAGCATCATTCGCTCGGAAAGCGCGGCGAGCTGCATGCGCTTATCGTCAATAACGTTCATCGGGCTCATCAGTGCACGGGAAGCGGAAAGGCGACTCAGGTATTCCCTGCGGCGCGCAATGATCTGTGTCAGCACTGCGCTTTCACGGGAAATGATATTGCCTATTTTCCGCTTCAGCTCGTTTGTCTCCGGCAGAGCGATTTCCGCTGCCGCAGAAGGTGTCGGTGCCCGGCGGTCTGCCACAAAGTCACAAATAGTAAAATCCGTTTCATGCCCTACGGCGGATATGACCGGAATCCGGGATGCGGCAACGGTTCTGGCAAGTTCTTCGTTATTGAACGCCCACAGATCTTCAATAGAGCCGCCGCCTCTGCCGATTATGATTACATCAGCGCTGGCGGTCCGATTAAAGTACTGTACTCCTTCGATCAGCTGAGCAGGGGCATCCGGTCCCTGCACAAGTGAAGGAAACAGGATCAGCTTCGCATACGGGAAGCGGCGTCCCGCGACATTGATCATATCACGTACTGCGGCGCCGGTAGCAGAGGTAATAATTCCGACTCTTGTAGGAATCTTGGGCAGTGGTTTCTTTCGTGCTTCCGCAAAAAGCCCTTCAGCTTCCAGTTTTCTTTTCAGCTGTTCAAAGGCGATATACAGTGCACCAACGCCGTCCGGTTCCATGGCATCTGCGTAAATCTGATACTGACCGTCACGTACAAACGCCGAAACGCGTCCGTGGAGAATAACTTTCATGCCGTTCTCAGGCATGAAAGCAAGACGGGAAGCCATGGATTTGAACATAACCGCGCGGATCAGTCCGCCGTCATCTTTCAGTGTGAAATAAAAATGACCGGTCCCGTAATGATTTTTGAAATTGGATATTTCGCCTTTGACGTACAGATCATTCAGAGGAGCATTGCCCTCTATCAGGCGTTTTATATACTCATTCAGCTGGGTTACGCTGACTGCGGACGGAAAACGTCCGCAGCCGGCTTCGCCCTGTATGACATCAGTCATGTATTTACTCCTTGCGTAGGAACATATATCTTGTCAGAAGCGCCGCACCTGCCGCGTTATCGGAGGAAAACTGCGGCTGTGCGAAATATGCATAATCATCCTGCAGCATTTCTTTCAGTCTGGCGCAGCTCATGACACCGCCGGCATAGATGATCGGAATATTCCCGCATTTTTCACGCACCCCGTCCCGCATACCGCGGAGAGTTCTGCCGACAAAATCCAGGACAAAGGCACTGACTAAAGCTGCATCCGCTGTTTCTTTATACAACTCGGCGGCTTTGTTTTCGAGTCCCGACAGATTACATGCTATTCCCTGCACCGATATTTTTGCACGCGGCACTTTACGGCTCACGGAAGACGCGAGTTTTTCCATTTCCGCACCGCACGGAAAACGGAGTCCCATCATAACGCCTGCACGGTCAATCGCCTGTCCGGCGTTGATATCCTTTGTGCCGCCGATCCGTTCCACATCGAATACATATTCATCATGTGGGCGGACATACAATACATCCGTAGTACCGCCGGAAACATGGAAAGCGGCAAATTCACCGCCGAGCAGATGATCCGCACCGGCAGAATGCAATGCTGCCATGACATGTCCTGCCTGATGGGAAAAACGCATCACGGGAACACCGAGAAGTGCAGCCGCAATTTCCGCAGAGGCAATGCCTGCCAGAAAACACGGCATATAGGAGCCTTCCGCGTCACGTGGGGAGCGGGATACGCCTACTGCAGCGATATCATTCCGGTTTATTCCGGCTTCATTCATTGTTCTGCGAAGAATCTCTGCCGCTTCCGGCATGGATTTCACATGGGAGAAAACAGCGTCACTCTGGCGGAGACCACGTTCTCCTTCCGCCACGGGAAGAGGAAGTTTTGCATTGCAGAGGATGTTGCCGTTCTCGTCGCACAATGCGGCAGAGGTTGTATAATTGCTTGTATCAAGTCCGACAAAAATGCGGCTCACTGTGCGTTCTCCCCGTCCGTTTTCTGTACAGCATCCGCCAGAAGTCCCTTTTCACGGGCAATCTGATTCAGAATTCCGTTAATGAAAGCGGGAGCAGCATCGTCATCGTATATTTTTGCGATTTCAAGGGCTTCATTGATTGCCGCTTTCGGCGGAACACCGCCCCAGGTCATTTCATAAGCGGCAAGACGGAGAAGATTCCGGGTAACTACCGCCATACGGGACAACTTCCATCTGCGGGAAAACTGAGAAATCAGCGCATCCGCTTCTTCTTTTTTCTCCATAACACCGAAATAAGTATCATGGATATACGGTGTCTCTTCAATCTCCCGGGCAGCAGCCGCATTCAGGTAGACAGCCGAGGGGGTCATATCACTGTGAAATTCTGTTTCAAAGAGCAGCTGAAACACTGTTTCTCTTTCTTTACGTCTGTTCATGAAAAATGCACATGCCGCTGGTGCGGCACATCCTTTCCGGCTATTTGTTTTCATTATGAAATTGTATCATTAAATATTATACATTTTTTACGGACTATTGTCAATGTATTCCGACGCAAATATTCATACAGTTTATACATTTCTTATCCATTTCCCGTGAGCGCTGACAGAAATGTGGATACATAATGGATGCAGATCCGGTGCATATTTCATATACACAGAAAAACGGAGAGTATTCTATGAAATATAAGCGAATTATTTCCGCTGCAGCTGCCGTCTGGCTATTTCTGAGCAATATTCCGCGTATGGAGGCGCAAGAGGAAAAAACGATCAAATGGGTGGATTTTACTGTTACATCCGAGGCTTTGCGGGATGCGATGGATGCGGACATTGAAAGCAGGGGCGACGCCGATTGGATTACACTCCTGGCTGTTCTTGCAGCCCGGTACGGAGGTGATTTTTCTTTCTACAGAAAAACCGATCTTACTGCACTGCTCGAGCGGCACAGGGCGGGAGAGGCATTTTCCGAGATGACATCCAATGACAAATTATTTAACTATTATATCAGGGCATACAGCGCTGTTCTCGGCGGGATGCTTGGTCCTTACACGGAAATCTCCTCGGAGGGAACCTCTGCCGAAGGATACGGACTGACAGCGTTTTCTCCTATCGCGCAGGGGTACTATTTCAGTCATTTCGATGATTTCGGTGCATCCCGCTCGTACGGATACAGGCGAAAGCATCTGGGACATGATCTGATGGGATCGGTTGGAACGCCGGTTATTGCGGTCGAAGCCGGTTATGTGGAAGCCTGCGGTTGGAATCAGTACGGTGGATGGCGGATTGGAATCCGTTCCTTTGACGGAAAGCGATACTATTATTATGCACATCTGCGCAAAGGTCACCCGTTCTGCGATATGTACGAAGGTAAAATTGTGGACGCAGGAGAGGTGATCGGTTATCTGGGCATGACCGGTTACAGCAAAAAGGAAGATACCAATAATATCGACACGCCGCATCTCCATTACGGAATGCAGCTGATATTAGAGCCTTCCCAGAAAGACGGAACAAATCAGATCTGGATCGACATGTATGAACTGACAAAATTTCTGTCCGCAAACAAGAGCAGAGTTATACGGAGCGAAAACGGAGAATACCGTGCGCTTCGTGTCCGTATTCCTGCGGACAGTCATGACTGAGCGGTGAATATTTTGTAAAATTCGATTGTTTTCGCGTAAATCTGCGTGTTTCTCTTGCAAAAAATCAAAATCCGTGGTATCCTATTATATGATTACAATGAAGGAGAAACATATCTTGAAAGTTCTTCCCATTATCAAGCGGATTCTTACGCATGGATGCGTGTATTTTTCTGTTTTATCCCTCGTACTTTACACCGGCGGCATGCTTGCATCCGGTATTGAGCGGCAATGGATTCCTACGCTTTCCATGATGTACGCTGTATTCGCATTTTCTGTTCTGTTCTCCGCTGTGAATCAGATCGTATGGAACACCCGCCTTGCCGGTGTTCTGAAAATACTGATCCATTATGCGGCGACGACAGCGATTTTTTATGTGATGTTCATCCTCTGGGGCAGTTACACAGCTTCCCCGTCCTCTGTTCTAATTATCCTCATGGCATATACGCTGATCTACGCGGCAGCATTCCTGTTTATTTTCCTGCTCCGCTATATTTTCTCCTCAAAGAAAAACAACGCCTCTGCTTACAGCAGCCAGTTTTCTCACACCAAATAATTGTCTCGCCGACACATCCACAAAGGCAATGTCATGTACAGAAATTATAACAAAAAGAAATCGGACAGCAGCCGCTTTTTCTTTGCGGCTGTTGCCGTAATAGCCTGTGTCCTTGTAATCACGGCGATCATCGCTTCTCCATCGTTTTTTGTCAGAATCAAATCACCTGACGATTACACGAACACTGCAGAAACCACCGCACCTGTCAAGGAAACCCTTCCTGTCACGGATAATGACTCAACTGCGGAAAATCCGGGAACATCGGAAACTGCATCTACGTCTACGCCTGAACCTGTGACGGAAACAGAACCGCCTGTCACTTCTGCGCCTCCCATGACCACTGTTCCCGAAACAACGGTACAGCCGCCTGAAACCTCAGACGCTTTACTGGCTGAGTCAGCAGATGCCGGACAGTCTTATCTGGACAAAATCATTTTTATCGGTGATTCCACCACATATTCTTTTCTATACTATGGAAAGCTGAACGGCGGCAAGGAATCATTGCAGGTCTGGACACCGGCGTCACGCACGCTTACACTGGATCATGCGACCACCACGACCATTCTGTATCCCGACACGGGAAAAGAAATCACCATCAAAGAAGCCGTTTCGCTGAAGAAGCCTGAGATCATCGTCATCACGCTGGGTGTCAACGGTATTTCCTATATGAATGAAGAATATTTCAAATCCGCATACAGCAAGCTGGTGAAGTTGATCGCCGCAGAGTCTCCGGACACAAAGATTATTCTTCAATCCATCTTCCCTGTCGCGGAAAACTGGGAGAAAACAAAATCCATCAACAACGAAAAAATCACCAATGCAAACAAGTGGATTCTGGACACCGCCAAAGACTGCGGAGTCCGGTATCTGGATACGATTTCCGTTCTTGCTGTAGGAGAAAACGGTTTTCTGCCGCAGACATATCAGAACGGTGACGGACTCCACCTCAGCCCGGAAGCATGTGATATTGTTCTGACATATATCCGCACGCATGCGCTTCCTGATTTTATCCAATAACTGTATCGGAAAGGACTTTGTAATGAAAAAATCTCTGTTTTTGCTGGCAATTATCTGTCTTCTGCTCTTTACTGCCTGCGGCGCTGACGGAGGCGATGTCGCATATCGCACGGATCTGACTCCGCAGGAAATCTCCGATGCGTGCATGCCTGCGCTCTCCTCCGCTTCCCTTCTCTCTCCTGCAGACAGCGATTATATCAAATACCGTCTTCTGCTTGACGAGACGATGATGGAAAGCTGTGTGGTTTACATCCAGAATGCCGGCACATCCATCGATGAATTCGGCATCATCAAGTCTCGCACGGATTACACGGATGCGGTGGAAAAAGCGGTTGCGGATTATCTGCAGCGCCGCAACGAGGAATGGACCGGTCAGTATCTTGTGGAAGAATACCCCAAGCTGCAGGCAGCCGATTACAAAACTTTTGGACAGTACACTGTGTATGCCATCCTTTCCAACGAAGATAAAGAGGTCTTCTACCCCGCTGTTTCGGACATGCTGGTCAAATAAAACAAGAAAGAACGTCGGAAAATCCGACGTTCTTTTGTTTTACACACAGACCTGATTTTTCACTTTTGTCAATTCATCGATGAACATTCTGTCCAGAGGCGAAAAGCTGTACTCTTTTTTGCAGATCAGCATATCACGGTATACGGTACGGTTGAGATGACTTTCTTTCTGAATCAGCCCGAAACGGTCCAGAATCTTTGCCGGCACAGGTGAAACCCACATAAAAGAATTTTTCACATCCGACAGAATATCCATCTGGCTGCCGCGCTCAAAGAGGAATACCTGTTTATCCGCTGTGTATGCAGCTTCATTTTTCTTTTCATCCGCAGACGGAAGCGATGGAACGGTAGGATCTGCATGGACAATTTCCACATAGGGTGCCAGATCCTCCTTGGTTATATCTTCCTTTGCCGCAAGGGGATGTTCCCGGGACATCACGAGAGTATAGTGGAACTCACATATCAGCTCCGCACGCAATCCTTTCTCCTCCAGCATTTCCCTGTAATACTTATCTTCCTCTGTCGGATAGCGGAGAATTCCCATTTTATAGTCATCGTTTGCCACTTTGCTGACTGCACGCATGGAGTTGGTTTCCATGTAGAAAACTTCCGCTTTCTCTGCAGGATTCAGATGACTGACAAACTCCGTAAAGGCGCAGGAAATATAGCAGGCGCGGGGCACGGTAATGGAAAACTTCCGGGTAAGAACCGTTTCTCCGTGATACATTCGCTCCACAGCATCCACCTGCGCAAGTATATTTCTTGCATATGTAAGGAACTCCGCCCCCTGGGGGGTGGGCACAATCCCTTTTGAGGTACGTTTGAAGATTTTGATTCCCAGAGATTCTTCCAGTTCACGTATCGCACGGCTCAGATTGGGCTGTCCCATATACAGTCTTTCTGCCGCTTTTGTGATGGATGAAGCCTGAGCAACTTCAACCGCGTATTTCATGTGGAGCAGGTTCATGGGGATTCCTCCGTTTTGGGGTCAGATTTTTAATCTTGCAAGTCCGCCTTCCGCTGTTTCTTTATAGGGATCTGCCAGATCGTGTCCGGTCTCACGCATAGCGTGGATGACTTTATCCAGGGAGATTTTTCTTGTACTGCTGAGGAAGCTTGCGAGGTTAACTGCGTTGATAGCGCGCATGGCGGCTACGGCGTTGCGTTCGATACAGGGAATCTGCACAAGACCACAGATCGGGTCGCAGGTCAGTCCGAGATGATGCTCAATTGCGATTTCAGCCGCATATTCGATTTTATCGATATGGAGACCGAACAACTCTCCGAGAGCAGCTGCGGTCATGGCGCAGGCAGAGCCGATCTCCGCCTGACAGCCGCATTCGGCACCGGAGATAGAGGCGTTTGTTTTGATCAGGTTACCGATTATGCCGGCTGTCATCAGCGCATGGACGATCTGCTGATCGCTGTATCCTTTTTTCTGCTGCTGATAGTACATAACTGCGGGAAGAACGCCGGATGCACCGCAGGTAGGTGCGGTTACGATCTCTCCGCCGGAGGCATTCTGCTCACTCACAGCAAATGCGTATGCGCAGATCAGTCTGTTTTCGCGTGTCTCGGCGCTTTCGTCGATATGCTCCTGCTGCAGCAGGTATTTGGCTTTTTTGTGCACATTCAGACCGCCGGGCAGTATTCCGTCGTCATTCAGACCGCGGCGGATACTCGCTTTCATCGCCTGCCAGACGTTCATCATATACTCTTCGATATCTTTATCTTCCGTTTCTGCGGCATACTGCCAGATACGAAGATTTTTAGCGTTGCAGTGTTCACGGATATCTTCAAACGTATGCAGTTTATAAATCCGTTCGGGATCTGCACTCGCGTGTCCCTCGATCACAACTTTACCGCCGCCTACGCTCATCACACGGATCTGATCCAGCAGATTTTCTCCGCGATAGGCGAACATATCCATCGTATTGGGATGAGGCAGCGAGGTGATTTCTTCCATATTAAATTCAATTTTGCACGGATGAGGTGCAAGCACCGCGCGGATAACGCGGTCGGTACCGTGTCCGCGGCCGGTTTTCGCGAGAGAACCGTACAGAATTACCCGGAAATTGTCCGCGTCAGGATTCTTTTCACGGAAGAAATTGCATGCGCGCTCCGGACCGATGGTATGGGAACTGGACGGACCGCGTCCGATTTTATACAGCTCCACGAGAGATTCCATGCCGTCAGGGGGTTCTTGGGTTTTCCGCACCTGAATATCCTCAGAGAAGAAATATTCCATCGGAACATCAAAAATCTTGGCAAGCTGATAGAGATTTTCAATGGTGGGAATGGAGGTTTCATGCTCCCAGTTGGAGATAGCACGGTTGGATACCCCAAGCGCTTTACTGAGTGCCTGCTGGGTTATTCCGTTTTTCTTACGCAAAGCCACAATTTTCTTAGCAATTTCCGCGATCATAATAACACCTCACAAAGACATGTATTTTCAGAGAGTGGGATAATTTCTGTAGTATTCTTCCGGGATATCTTTTTGCTCTGCACAGAGGTTATATTCTGCTTTGGACCAGAGATATTTAATGATTTCCGTGCATTTGCGGGCGTCACAGCAGTACACAAGGGCATTTCCCAACGTACCGTATGTCACCGCGCCCAACTCTTCCAGCGGTTTTTTATAATTCGTAAAATTCTCCGATCCGGTTCTTCCGTGCTTTCGGTAACGGAGTTTATATTCTGTCCCGTCCTTATCCCTGACTGTCAGATCAATCGGATCCGCCAGACGTCCGGGCAAATCAAGCATTTCATCCACAGCGTGGATAAAGGTGTTACGGTTATGCCCTACACCGAGAAGAAGAATCTTCGCGTTTTCATCGTACAGTCTTGCCCAGCATCCGCCCGGGAAACAGGGGGATGTGGCTTTTTCCTCTCCGCTTACAAACGCCTCAGCACGCTTTCCGAATGCGACCACAGAATGGGTCGGATGGAGGGAACGGACACCGTCCGGACGCTGCACAGCAACGGTGGACAGAGCGCCGGTACACGGCATTGTTGTGCGGACATCAAACACGGGATTCTCTTTGCCGACTCTGTCCCAGGTATGGGACGGAACGATGAACAATCCCTCAGAAAGGTATTCCCTGAAAGCATCGATCAGTCCGTCACATCCGCCCTCAACACCTCCTGTAGAGCGCATCGAGGAATGCATCAGCACTGTATCATTTTCTTTAATGCCAAATTCCCGCAGAAGTTTTGCGACATCCTGTTTTGTTACCATAATTTATTTCTCCCGTTCGGCAGTGATTCTCATCAGACGAAAAACCTGCTCGGATGTATCTGCCAGATTAGCGTATGCGGTATCGTGCTGAAGCGCTTCTTCAAGCGGCACGACGCTGCGCAGAATGGGAAAATAGGCATCTATGCCGCATGTATGGCACACGGAGGCATCCCGACTCACGCAGCCCGAAAAAGCGATCACGGGTCTGCCGTATTTCTTTGCAGCGGCAGCAACTCCCGCAGGGGCTTTTCCCATGGCAGTCTGCGCATCCAGTCTTCCCTCACCGGTAATGACAATGTCCGCATCCCGCACATAGGTTTCAAGGGCTGTTTCATCTAGGATCAAATTAACGCCCCGCTCCAGTGTACCCCTGAGAAAAGCAGCAAACGCAAATCCAAGTCCGCCGGCTGCACCGGCACCGGGAAGTTCAGCGTCTGCATCCGGATGTACTGTTTGGGCAATCTCCGCATAGTGGGCGAGATAATTGTCCATTGCACGGATCATGTCCGCA
>SVTS01000140.1 GCA_015063645.1 Oscillospiraceae bacterium
GTCATCGTTCAGAACAAGGAAAGCCGCAATTCTGCCGGACGGCGTGCCGGCATGCTCAGTGTTGCCGCGGACCACTACGCGGTTATTCTGGATCTTACCAACCGTGACTTCCGGATGACCGTCATCAACATCCGTCTGGAAGTATTGGAGAAGTTCCACTACACGTTCAACGATTCCTATTATTTTGAAGAAAATCTGCAGCTGTTCCTGAAAGAGGTTCGGCTGTTCCTGCACAGAAATACCAATCCGGAATACTGCATAGGTTTCGGTGTATCGGTTCCCGGTCCCTATTTTCCGGAGCAGGATCGCGCTCACAGCACCCGTATTCCCGAACTTGAGAAGATCTCCCTCGCCGCTATGATCCGGAATATTCTGGAGCCTCCCGCATTGTTTATTGAAGCCGCGTACAACGCCGCCGCAACCTCCAACATTGCCCGGATCCCCAACTATAAGGAAAAGTTGATCCTGTACTGGTTCATCAGCGAAGGCAATATCTGCGGAACGGTTGTGAATCACGGCGAAGTTCTGCGCGGTGCGCACAAGGCGGCAGGCAATTTCGGGCACATGCGTGTTGCCCGCGGACGCACGCTGGAAGACGCCATCAAAGTTGCCAATACCCCTGAGGAAAATGCCCACGAGCTTGCCAAAGCCATCCGCAACGTCATTCAGGTTGTGGATCCCGATATGATCATCCTGGAATGCGAGTTGTACCGTGACGGGGATGCATTCATTCAGCTGGTTCAGCATACATTGGAAAACGAATTTGCATTTCCTATCGAAACACTGCCTCAGCTGACCAGTGCCGGATGCAAATACCGCCATTCCCACCGCGGTCTCACCATGAAACTGCGGGAAATGTGGCTGTCCGATATGATTCTCGGCGAAAAAAACTAATCTGCGGAGGTACGCATGAACCCACTGTATCCTCTCCTGCTTTCCCCGGTATCCAAAGAAATTCTCTGGGGCGGCAGTCGGCTGAAGGAACGCTATCATAAAACCGCGCCGTTTGAGAAGCTGGCGGAATCATGGGAATTGACTCTCCGTCCGGATGCTGAAAACAGAATTGTCAACGGAGCATACAGCGGTATGACGCTGGGGGAATTCATCTCCGCATGCGGAAACGCCGTTGTCAGCCCGGATTATGACGGGGATTGTTTCCCGCTTCTGATCAAATTCATTGATGCCTGCGACCGTCTTTCCATTCAGGTGCATCCGGATGATGCATACGGTATGGAGCATGAAGGAGAGCCGGGCAAAACGGAAATGTGGTATATTGTGGAGGCGGATCCCGGTGCACAGTTGGTCTACGGTCTGAAGCCGGGGATCACGGCGGAGGATTTCGCCGCCGCAGTGCACACCGGAAAGATCTCCGAAACGCTCCGTTTTGTGGATGTCCGTCCCGGCGAGGTATATTTCATCCCCTCCGGTCAGGTGCACGCCATCGGCGCCGGCATTCTTATCGCGGAGATTCAGCAGAATTCCAACATCACCTATCGGGTATACGATTACGACCGCCGTCAGGCAGACGGCTCCCTGCGCCAGCTTCATACGGACAAGGCGCTGGATGTGGTGAAAATCCGTACCGAGGAAGAAATCCGTGCACTGCGGTTTGCCCGGTCCTGCGGAGATACGGATGAGGTGGCAGCCTGTTCCTACTTCCGTGTGCGGAAAATCGACACTGCCGCTGCCGGTGCTGTACTGGAAACTGCGGACAGTTTTCTCTCCGTTCTCTGTCTGGACGGTGAGGGTGAAATCCGGTGCGAGGGGGAAACCTATCCCATCCGCCGCGGTGATTCGTATTTCATCCCCCGCGGATGCGCTGCATGCACGGTCACGGGCAATGTTTCCGCACTGATTTCCGAAACAAATGCATAAATGTAAGATGCCGTACAGATTCTTCCGAATCCGTACGGCATTTTTTTATTCTTTTGCTTTTTTCAGCCGATCCATCAGTGCACTATAGCGGGGATCTCCGCGCAGCACCGCTGTTTTGCTGTCGCTCTCAAGCCACTCGATCAGATCGTCACACTGCCCTTTTCCTCCCTCGGGAATCCAGCCGCCGTCTGCCCATCCGCGCAGAATGGGTGAGGTATGCGGCGTTTCAAATCCGTATGTGTCCATGTGAATAGCGAAATCCGCGTATTTTTCCAGCCACCGCCACGCATTTTCCGTGTCATTCCGGGACAAATATGTACTAGCCAGCAAGTGGCACGCCGATTCTCCATACTGGGCGGCGTACTGGTAATCCCCATCGGGGAAAAACTGCTCCAACAGTGCAGCCTGCATCTCCCACAGGCGGATCCGCTCCTCCAGTGAGTAGACAAACGATCCGTCATCATGGCAGTGACCGCTGAGAGGTCCGATCAATTCGAGAAGATGATTCAGCAGATACGCCGTATATCCCTGGCGCTCGCTAAACTCCGAATCGCCTTTCCAGCGGTACATCATAAAATTCTCATAGGAGAAATGCACGCGGGGCATTTCCGCGGCGAGAGCGTGCATTTCCTCCTTTTTGCCTGCATAGCCGTAGGCGGTTGCCAGGGTATCAATCGCTTCATAACGCAGTGTACTGTCGGTACATTCATCCAGGACACGTTTACACAGTGCGATTACCTCGCTGTAATCTTTGATGCGCTTGCGGCAGTATTCATTGACCAGCGCGTCCGCCAATCTGTGCATAACCAGATAAGAACGGGGAAATCGGCGATTTGCCTCACGCAGAATTTCCGTACGCTTTTCAAAGTTGCCCTGATTGCCAACTTCTTCCGCTTCATGCAGAATGGCGCGGATCGTCTCCTCATTCTTTTCAATATCAATCCCGAGAAGTGCATCGGAAGTAACGCCGAACACATGGCAAAGGGCGGGAATCTGGGAGATATCGGGGGCGGTTCTGCCGCATTCCCACTGGGAAACGGCGCGGGATGATATGCCGAGACACTCGGCAAGCTGCTGCTGCGTGATATTCTTTTCGCGCCGCAGGCGTTTGATATTCTCTCCAACTGACATGGATTTGTCCTCCGGATAAATTCAAAAGCGCTTTTGTATATATAGTATATCACGTTTTTCCCGGAAATGCAACGAAACGTACGGAGTGATCAGGTATAGCCACGCTTTGATTCTGCAAGAAAAAGAGGAGTGAAAGCTCCAATGTCGTTAAGATAAGGCATACCAAGTTTAGATAAGGGCGAATCTTCGGATTCGTCCTTATTGTATCCTCATGTATCTAAACGCAAATCAAAATTTATACGCCAATTCAGCAATAAAAATATAAACATTAATTATTCAATGTCATTAACTTAAGCACATACTGTATACAATATGCACAAGTGCAGCTTTTTTCGCCGCTAACGCGGCGAGGCAGGGGAAAGGAACTTCGGCGCCTGAGATGGTCCTTTCCCCTGCCCGCGGCATTCGCCGCGGAAAAGGCTGAATTTGGTTATTTTGATGTATCCACTTCCTTAAGTTAATGACATTGCATTAATTATATATAATTTTTTGTATATTATAACGCTTTTCAGATATATATGAGTAATTTAAGCCAAATATCTATCAAAATACTCTCGATTATCCGTACATATCTGTGTAACGCATATCA
>SVTS01000040.1 GCA_015063645.1 Oscillospiraceae bacterium
TTTCTCTGTTTTTGCGTGCGGAGACGGTCCGACAATCGGCAACATAAACCGTTACCGCCATGTTTCTTTGATTTCCGCGTCAGTAACACGCAATCCGCTCCATTGGGCGTGCGCAAAAGCGGCGGGAGCTTTCTCCCTGTCTGAAGTGGGACATACCTGCATTACTGCGGCATCTTTTCTGATTTTTGTTTCAGGCGGATCACCGACAGTTGCGGACCGTTACAAATATCTTCCCGTTCAGCTTTACAACGGACATCATTTGGGTTTGATTACAAGCCGTGCCCGCTGGTACGATCCGTCCGCCCCCGCCGTACAGATGAAGATCGGTGTCAAATCCACATTCGGTCACGATCACGGAGACGGCGGCACTTTCCAGATTTACTACAAGGGTATGCTTGCTCATGCAGCAGGGTTATACGACTACAGCAGTCATTATCAGACGCATTTCTATCATGCATGCACCATCGCGCACAACGGTCTTCTGTTCTTTGATCCTGCCCGCCTGAAACCCGATTCGGACGTACTTGCGGAAAAATGGTATTCCGGTTCCCAGCGTCACCGCCGCGGAATCGGGAATTGGTTCACTGCGGATCACTGCATTACGGGCGAAGTCACAGGTGTGGAATACGGATTCAAAGATGAAGCGAAGCAGGAATCCAAATACTCCTATCTGGCAGGCAACATTGCCGCTGCTTACAACGGCGAGGCGGAATACGCATCCCGTCAGATGCTGGCAGTATACACCGATGATCCCGATTTTCCTCTGGTATTCTTTGTGCGGGATGATCTGACTGCTTCATCTCCCGAAATACGTAAAATCTTTTTGTTACAGATCGTCACACCTGACGCACCTCTGATTGAAGGCAGAACTGTCACGGTTCAGAAGGATGGCGGCAGGCTGACGCTTACCTGTCTCACGGATGAAGCCTCTATCGAAGGCATAGGCGGTGAAGGACACCATCACTGGATCGCAGGTCAGGAGTGCCGTTCGTACTCAAACAGATTTGACGGTCACTGGGGACGGATTGAGATTTCACTGCCCACCGGCACCTGTGACGGCGGATTTATGAACGTGTTCTATGTTACCGATGCTGAATCTGCAAAAACTCCGCCGGCAGTCAAAAAGCTGAACGGAAACGGAGTTACCGGCGCCGTCTGCGGCAGCACGGTCGCTGTATTTGCGGAAAGCCGCGTCCGCGCCAATGAAGAGCTTTCCTTCACGCTTGACTGTGCGTGCAGTGTTTATCTGTCCGGTATTGCCGCAGGCAGCTGGAAAGTATTTGCAGACGGCAAGGAGATCGGCAGCTATCTGTCCACGGAAGAGGGCGGTATGATTGTCTTTGATTCTCCGGCAGGCTGTATCTCCGTTATCCCCGCATAATCCAAGGAGGAAAAAACTCGCATGAAAAAAAGAATATCTGTATTTCTCTCACTTCTTCTTCTCTGTATGATACTTCTGGTATCCTGTAACAGTACCACTGATACGGATCAGATTGCTGACGATAGCCAGAATCAGGGCAATCCGGTGACATTTCTCTCTGAAACCATCGGCACAAATACCGTTATTGTGTATGACACGGAGAACTCCTCCAGTGTCAATGCAGCAGGTGAGGTGAAACTGATTCTGCGCTACAAGATCGGTCTTCCCTCTTACAAAACCCTTCCGGACACGATGCCCGAAGCCGCATCCGAAATCCTGATCGGTGATACGGGACGCCAGCTTTCCACAGATCTGATTGCCGATATTACGGCAAAATCATCGGAAGCAGCGGACGCGCTTATCTGGGGATATGCGTACCGGGACGGTAGACTGGCCTTCGCTGCCAATTCCGACGAAGCTCTTGATCGCGGTCTCAGCGAATTCCAGGAAAAGTTCGGCGTGGACAAAACTGTTGTAGTCACCGATACTCTCTGGGATGTTACGGTTCTCAGCCGCGCGGACTACAATGCGGAACTGCAGGCGAAAGCCGACAAGCTTGCCGCTGAGGAAGCAGCCAAAAAGCAGGCTGAGCTGAATGATTTGATCGCCAAGGTTAAAGCCTTTGATCTGAGCCAGTTCGGCACTGCTACAAAAGACATCAGTACGCTGACCTCTGTCAAGTATTCCACGCCAACGCAGAAGCTGAAAGATGAACATCCCCGTGTCGGTCTGACGGCTGATATGCTTCCCGCAATCAAAGCGGCAATGGAAAATGCGGAATACAAGACTGCTGCTGCCACGTTCAACGGGTACGTAGAGACTGACTACAATGGTATACTTCCCGCTCCTTCTCTGGATTATCAGGGACGAAAAGGTCTGCACAACTGCGACAAAAAGGGGCTTGCCATCATTGAGGCGAAGGCTCTGAACTATCTTCTGACCGGCGATGAGCTATATGGCTGGCAGGCAATTTACGCTATGCTGAACTATATCAACACGCTGGATATTCAGTACATCAACAGCGACCAGTGCCGCGACTACGGCTATGTCATGTTTATCGCCGCGGAAGTATACGACTGGTGCTATGATCTGCTGACGGATGAGCTGAAAGCCGGACTGATTGCAGGTGTTGAAAAGCGGCTGTGCACCGGCAAGGTCGGTGATTCCGACTGGACCACATCCACGGATCTTCTGCTCAAGATGGAAGTCGGCTTCCCGCCGACCCGTCAGGGCGGTGTCAACGGTCACGGATCCGAGATGCAGATTCTCCGTGACTATCTGGCATTCTCCATCGCCATTTACGACGAGAATCCTTCCTGGTGGAAATTCTGTGCGGGTCGTCTGCAGGATGATTACATTCCCTTCCGTCTGGATTATTACAAAACCGGACTCTATCCGCAGGGTTCCAGCTATGTAAACACCCGCTTCTACTCCGATCTGTATTCCGCATGGCTATACATGCAGGCTACAGGTGAGAATCCCTACACCGGCATCGGCGCCATTGTTCCCTCCATTTTCTCAACAGCTCTTCCGGACGGGAAATCGGTCTACGGTTCGGGTGACAGTGCGCTGATTCCCAAGCTGACCGCCTATCGGAACATCTCCATTCTCACCGGTGCTGTGACCGGCGATCCTGTTGCATGGGCGTGCGCCAAGGCTGCCAGTTCGGATTTCGGCACCACGGGTACGGGATATACATCGATCACTGCCGCATCCTACCTGATTCTTGTTTCCGGCGGTACTGCAAGCGAGTCCAATCTCTGGGATCATCTGAATGTGATCCAGTATAACGGCTATCATATCGGTCAGATGGTTTCCCGTTCCCAATGGGAAGATCCCAACGCGCCCTCCACATGGATGAAGATGGGTGTCAAATCCACTGCCAACCATGAGCACGGCGATGCGGGCACGTTCCAGATTTACTACAAGGGCATGCTTTCCAATGACGGTGGTGTATATTCCAACTTCGGCCATTATCAGACGCGGTATTACCACCAGTCCACCGTTTCACACAATGGTCTTCTGATCGCCAATCAGGCACTGGCTGATCCTAAATCCGGTCAGGATGCCACCAAGTGGTACACCGGTTCTCAGATCATCCGCCAGAGTGTGTCGAATTGGCTGGAATCCACAACATGTGATATCGGCACGGTGACCGGTGTGGAATACGGCTACAAGGATGAAGCAAAGAAGCAGGCCAAGTATGCGTATCTTGCAGGCGACATCACAAAATCCTACACCGCCTCTACAGTGGATTATGTAGGCAGACGGATGCTGACGGTATACACCGACGATCCGGATTTCCCGATGGTTCTGTTTGTCTATGACGACATTACCTCCGATTCTGCGAATTATAAGAAGACGTTCCTGCTGCAGATCACAGCTCCCGGTGCGCCCAAAATCGTAGACAACACCGTCACCACACAGAACGGTGAAGGCAGACTTGTTCTCACCTCACTCACGGACGGTGTCACCATTGAAGGCATCGGCGGCGAGGGCAAGCGGCAGTATATCAACGGCATGGAATGCATTTCCATGGCGAACACCACGGATGGACACTGGGGACGCGTTGAAATCTCGCATCCCACAGACTCCAAGGATGATACCTTCCTGAACGTTCTTTACGTCACGGATGCAGGACAGACGAAAGCTGCTCCTGCAATCGTCAAGATCAGCGGCGAGGGGGTCACCGGTTCTGTATTCGGAAATACTGCTGCGATTTTTGCCACAACCCGTGAACGTTCAACGATGACTCTCACAGCAGACGTTGCCGGCAGCGGTGAAATGACGTATTATGTTTCCGGTCTGTATGACGGCAGCTGGAAAGTATCCGTTGACGGCAAATCCGTCGGTACGTTCAAGGCAAGTGAAGAGGGCGGTATGATCACCTTCAAGGCACCTGCCGGCAAGGTAACCGTTGCCCCCGGTGATGATATTCTCCCCGCTGATGCATCTCTGCTTCGTTTTGAGCTGAACGGTGCTTCCGCAAAAGCAGAACTGCCTGAATTTTACTCCCACAAGGCTGACACTGCCCTGCCCGGTGCTGATGCACTCAGCTTTGACGGAAACATCTTCCTCGGTTGGTACACGGAAGCCAATCTCTCCGGCAAACCGATCACATCTATTCCCGCAGGAACGAAGGGGTCGCTGACGCTGTACGCAGGGTGGAAGATCGTATTCGTCGAAGAGGATTACTCCAAGTCTGACGTACATGTTGTCTGGAAAGAAAGCAACGATGCCGCGCAGAAATCCGGTGATCTGAATTACCGTGTTAACGCCAACAAGAACGCGGTTGTGTCCATCAAGTCCGATGCGTCCGGTAACAAGTATCTGTCAATGCTGCCCGGCGGCGGCTATCCGGACATCTGCTGCACCGGTCATGCGCTTTCCAAAGTTCTGCCGGACGGCAAGATCACCTTCACCATTGACATGGCGAAATCGTCCGGCGGTGCCCCCAAGTCTACAACATTCCGTATGCGTGCAGATTCCGGAGGAACTGCCAACACCCTTCCTGTATTTCTCACGAGGGAGGAGAGCATTATACTCGGTTCAAGCGGTCCTGAAATCGGAAAGCTGAGCGAAACGCTTACAACATACAGCTTTGTTGTTGATTTCAACACAGCAAAAATGTTCGCTTATTCCAAGGATGGCAAACTGCTCGGAGAGACAGATTTCTCAGCTCCCGCTTCCAGCAATTCTTCCTCAGCCAGGGAATGGCTCGCGGGACTGAACTCCTGGGTATTCAACTGGTCTATTTCCGGTGATTCTAACGTGATGTCGCAGGAGATTCTGATCGACAATATCCGCGCTATTTCCGGAAGCATATTTGAATAATCACTCATAAAAACAGAGGAATCCGATTCGGATTCCTCTGTTTTGTTTGGAGCTGATATGACGTTATTGGCGAGATCCCTCTTTTGGCGCTTGCACAGATTTCTTCTTATTTACAAGGGACAATGCGGCAGCACCTGCAGCGCCTGCGGCTGCAATACCTCCCAGTACCGCGGCAGTCACAGCAACGCCGTTCGTCTTCTGTGACGGAACGACACAGCCGCACACGCAAGTGTCTTTTCCGTCATCGGTTTCATTGAATGTATGCTCCGCCTCATCAAGTTTTGCTCCGCATTTTTTGCACTCTTTCCAGTGCACAAGAGAATCGAAGTGCCATTCGTCTGACGGAACATGCCCGGCAAGTTCTCCGTACTCTGCCCCGCAGATATTACACGCACTCTTACTTTCACAAGCCGCGTCACTTAATGAGCATTCACCCTCATTCAGTATCTCAGCACAACCGGATACTGCACACATCTGCCAGTGTTTTCCGTTTTTACTTTGCCATTCATCATTCGCAATGTGCTCTGCAACATTCGGATGCTTACTTATTGTAAAAGAATCGAACAACTCAGGTCTGTAGTTGTCAATAAAATATGCCTTGAACCCAAGTGCAGTTTCACTTACATGGAAAATGACGACACTCTTGCGGTTTTTGTCTTCACTTTTGCTCCGATAGGCGATATAGACATCGTCATTGCTGTGCGTGACATCGTTATAATTGCCGCCTGCCGAAGGCGTTCCGCAAAGGTAGAGAGTTCCAAGCGGATCTGTAACTGAGTTATCAACAACTGTATCGTCGGAAACTGTCTTACCGTCGGTCATAAGTTTGCTTCTTGAATACAGGTGATCATGACCGCTCAGAACAACGTCGATATCCAGTCGGCTGAAATCATCTGCGATAGCTTCTCTGAAGCCCAAAACCTCTTTTGCAACGCTATGCTTTCCTCCGGTAAAGAAGGAATAGTGGAGAACCACAACACGCCAGGTGCACTCAGAATTCCCGGCAATTACCTTCTCCATGAATCGGATATGTTCGTCATGGTTTCTGTTTTCTACATTCAGATGCATGAAAAGGACATTACCGTAGGTATAGAAGTAATCGGAAGACGTGATGCTTTTGCCGTACTCTTCGCTGAGATTCGGCAGATTAAAGTGCTCGCTGTAAAGCGGTGAGTTGTCATGAGGCGGTCCGACAGAAGTTGCAATCGCAATTGAGGACAGATGACTTGATGCAAAATAGTCGTAATCCTCTTCTTTTGCAGCATTATTGATCTGATCACCGGCCGAGACCAAAAAAGATACGCCGTCAAATTTGGTTTTTAACTGATTAAGGGTATCGTTCCATCTGTTCGCCTGTGATTCTTTTTGTGTCTGTGTATCGGTTACAAAAGCAAATGAAAACTCGTTACCCGTTCCATAGATGCTGCATGTATAGCATTTTGAAACAATATCTCCAACAACAAGGCGGTAAACATAAGTCGAGTTTTCCTCAAGCCCCGTCATCGTTGCTTTATACGAATAGTATCCGTCCTTTGACACCTTGGAAACAGTTGCCTTAGCTGTAAAATATTCCGCAGGGAGTTCCCCGTTTTCAGATTTTGCGTAACGCACTTCTCCGGCGGTGTTATATTGTGAATACCATGTCAGATTTCTTTGCGTTTCGTCTGCACCTATGTTCATAATAATGCCGGAAAATACAGCATCTGAAATATTATCTGGTGCGCTTGACGACGCATTCATACACATGCTGAAAATCATGATTACAAAAACCACTCCGGACAATAGCCTGAAAAATATATTTTTCACCGCAAAAGCTCAAACATCTGTTAACATTATTTATTCGGCAAGAGTACCCATGGGATCCCAGGGCTTGAGAACGCTCGGCTCGCTCTCAAGTGCATCTTTGTATTTTTCGAGATACTTTTTATGTACTACTGCCTGATAAACAAAGCGGTCGAACCACTCATCCGTGCAGAAATAGTATCCCTTATTGGGAGAGCCGTCGCCCCAGCTGTTTTCGATTTTCCATCTGGTGGTTTTTTCGCTGACGATATGCACGCCGGTGAGAACCATGGCATGATTCATCGCGCTGAAGCTGTAATCCAGTCCCTGCGCCTTGGTCATATATGTATCCAGACCGGTCACGCTGTCATAATCATAGATCGCAGGATCCCAAAGCGCTTTGAACTGTCTCTCGCCGAATTTACCGCAGTCGCTGCCGAACCAGACGATTTCACCGTCTTTCATCTGATTGACAATAGCTTCTTTGAATTCATCCATGGGAAGATTCAGGTATTTTACGCCCTGTCCGCCTGCCACGTTACCGAGCAATTCCACGGTGTAGGTCTTATAATAGGGTTTATCGGCGGTGGGACCGTTGATGATGCTGACGTAGTCCTTCAGGATATCGCCCACATATTTATTCTTGAATTCCATGGGAGTAAGTCCGTACTCCACGGTAATCTTGCCGTCTTTGGATTTATATTCAAAATCGAAAGTTTTCGGCGGTTCACCGTAGCAGGTAACAAGGAATATGTAGATCTTCTCCAGCATTTTATCCTTTTCCGCGGCGATATTCTCTGCGGATGCGCCTGCGGCGTACATCTCTCTGAGGACTGCGGCACAGCGCTTGAGATAGATGTTCATCTGGTTATTCATAGCGCCGGTACCGGCGGACTGAGCGTTATCCGGATAATTATCCTTGGGAAGGATACCGTATTTTTCGATAACATTCACGAACATATCCCACTGTCCTCCGTCGGAGACGCCGCTTTGGATCACGTAACGGAGGGTACGGTCATCGATATCGCGGTCGATCAGGGAGATAATGCTTTCCAGATAGTAGTTACATCTCTCAAACTTATCCCAGAATGCCAGCCATGCCTGAGAGAGTTCGAAGTTTTCCAGATTCTTCTCCTTTGCAATCCGCTCACGGAGTACATTGGTTGCTGCAAAAAGCCAGCAGCGACCGCTGGATTTCTGATTGGTAGCGGGAAGTGTATGGATATCCACGGAGAAGTTGAAATTCTTGCCAACCATGGCATCGCCGACAAAGGCAAGGTCGGGGATACTCAATTTATACAGCGCGTTATGTATCAGCTTCGCATCGGGTTTCCGGCTGTATGCCTCATTATAGCGTGAAAGATCGCTGGTTTGGACTGGTTTCATGGAAATACCTCCTTCTTTTTGTTGAAATAATGATACACCAGTTCAGCAAAAAAAGCAATAGAATTCGATAAGAATTTCATCTTTATTCTTCAAAAGACTGGAAAGTTTTCAGAAGATCCGCCAGCATTGTTTCCAACTGCGGTTTGGAGGAAGCCCAAGAGGACATCCATGTATCACCAGTATTGGAATTGATTTTATTGCGGAACGGACCGTAGGTAAGTGTTCCAAGCTGATCCGTGAAGACACGTCCGAAATCAAAACACACAGAACCCTTGATAATATCGTACATCCGGGACGTCTGATCATCCTCGGAATACCGCTTCTTCATATTGATTTCAAAAAGGGCGGGAGAGACAAGTTTGTATCCTTCTGCGGCAAGGGATTCCAAAACAGCAGATGTCATATCGTAGTCGCGGGCATCCTTGGGAATACCGTACAGCGTATGAGGATTGGAGAGAATTGTTGCATAACTCTTCTGCTCTGCATCATATTTGGGAACCGGAACAATGCCATACGCGAAATCACCGTTTGCAAGTGTTCTGCCGTATGACAGCGTACTGATCGTAAAGAGCACATGACCGTTTACAAAGGAATTGGTCTCACTGTCCTTGACAATATATGCCGTATCATCTGAGTGGAAGATTTTGCAGAGAAGTTCCACAAGATTTACAGTCTTTTCACTTGTCAGGTCATCGGAAACATAGGGCATTCCTTTTTCATCCAGTTCAGTAGTGTTGAGACCGCTGGCATGATAGAAAGAGTCAATATTGGGATACGGAACAGCCATTCCCAGCTGATCATCCAGATCCTTGGTTGTGTTGCCGTTCAGGTCCTTGTATATTCCTTTGGACATCTCGATCATTTTGTCCAGTGTCCACTGATTATTATCCACCAAATCTGCGGGATTCTGCAGGTCATAATCTTTCAGCATATCCCGATTGTAGAAGACGCCGAACATACAGTACAGTGCCCACGTAGAGATATCGCCCGTGGCAAAATACAGTTTATTATTGACCTTTGCCTGTTCTATAAGGCTGTCAGACCACCACGGCTGAGCGAAATTCAGATATTTGGTACTCAGCATATCGCCAAGCATGCCGTTTGCAGCCAGATAGGAGGAGATCGATTTGGAATATCCGGCAACAACGTCAAATGCCTGATCCCCTGCCATAATGCTGGCAGAAATCGTGTCCGCAAATTGCTGACGGCTTGCCCAGTCACTGGTTTCTTCCCGGAAACTGAATGTAACCCCCAAATCTTCCTGTACCTTCAAATTTCGATCGAAAATCGCGTCGGAAACAATCTCACCTTTCTGTTCATCAACAAAAAACTCCGGCAGAGAGGAACCGGCACGGACAAACATGTGCACTTTTTCACCGTCATATCTGACTCCCTCAGGCAGATACCGAGCCTCCGTTTCCACAGTACTCGTCAGAACTGTTGTGGTATCTTCTGTGACATTGCCGGTTTCCTCCACAATTTCCTCAGAAGAACAGGAAGCAAGCGGAAGAAGTATTGCTGCGAGTACAGCGGCAGAGGTTAGTCTACGAAAATTAGGTATTTGTTTTTTTGTTTTCATGAGGTTTCTCCTTATTTATTAATTTTTGTTTTCCTCTTCCGAGATAATTATAGCATAGCACCTATTCCCTGTCAATATCTATTTGTACATTTTACCTTTGCGTTTCACACTTAATTTTGTTTATTTTTACGAAACGCGTTTTTAATTCATATAAAATTATTATAATACAAGCAAAATATAAGTATACAAGCATAAGCACTTGTGTAAATGCGTATACATGTATACCGCATAGATAAGAATGGGAACGGCTGATGAACTGCACTATAAAATCCGGCTTCCAACAAAAAAAGATGCATTGCCAAAACAATGCATCTTTTTACTTTCAGATCTGCACAGAGAAATATGCGAATCAAAACAATTATTTCACTTCAGGGAAACGCTTTGTTACGTTCTCATAGCTTCTGCGGAGGCAATCAAACGGATCCTCATCGTAGGAGTTATCCTGCTCAACGAGCATATGCTCCGTCCCTACAGCGGCGAGAGCCTTGATATATGCATCATAATCCAGTTTGCCTTCGTAGATGGGGCGGAGGTATGCCTTGGTGGTGATGCTGCCGTCAGCGGGCTTATCTGCGTAATCCTTCAGGTGGATATGGGAGAGTCTGCCCTTCAGCTTATTGATCAGAGCAACAACGTCCTGACCTGCAAAGCCAGCCCAGCCAAGGTCCAGAGTAAAGTCGATAGAATCTTCCGGGAAGTCTTCGAAAATGCGGTCGATCAGATGCTTGCCTTCCAGATCAACGAATTCCCAGTCATGGTTATGATAATGGAGTTTCGCGCCCATATCACGGATCTGTTCAGCGATCGGGATCCAGATTTTGCTGAATCTCTCATAACCCTCAACGGAACCGCGCATATCTGTGGGCATGCCGCCGATACCGATATGGGTGCAGCCGAAAACGGCGTGATCGCGTACAACCTGTACGGGATCCTCAGCGATCTTGGCGGGAGCTACGTGGGTGATTACGCACTGAAGACCGTTCTTCTGCAGCTCATCGCGCATCCAGACAGGATCAAAGGGGCAGGTACCGGAAACCTGAACGGTCTTATAACCGATATCAGCAACCTTCTTCAGAGAGAGGGACAGATCTTCCAGCGTTTTGGTATAATCGTGAACTGTGTACAGCTGTGCACCGATTTTCATAATATGAATCTCCTTAATTATGTAAATTTACATGAATAAGTATAATACAAAGTTGATATTCCGTCAATAGATATTGGCGAATTTCCCGCAAAAACCTTTACGGATACAGGATAAAATCACTGTAGAGATGCTTTTTATACCATGGATCATCTGAGAGTTTCAGATGTCTGCCCAGTTCCCGGCGCAAGAATTCCAGATCCTCTGCCGGAATCTGATCAGGGGTCATGGGATGGAGCTGATAGGGATCGTTTACCAGATCAAAGACTTCTGCATCGGTATAATTTTCCGGGGTACCAAAGGTAAGCGTCAGGAGATATTTCTCACTGCGGACTCCTTTCCGCTTGATCTGTGTGAAGAGTGCCGTCTGCGGTCGTTCTCCCTCTCCGGTTTTCAGAAGAGTAGAATAATCCGTACCTTCCACGCCATCCGGGCTTTGGATATTCATCAGAGACAAAACGGTAGGCATGATATCAGCGCCGGTAAGGAACAGCGGCTCACAGCGGTGCTCCAGGATTCCGGGATACCGGATAATGAACGGAATAGCGGTTGCCTCTTCATAGGGCACATTTTTCGACATAAGGCCGTGGCTGCCCAGCATTTCGCCGTGATCTGCGGTGAAGATCACAATGGTATTCTCGGGATCAGCGGCTCCGACGGATTCGAGAAGACGTCCGACACAGCGGTCGATGCCGGTGACGTGGGAGAAATACACACGTGTCTGCTCCAGAAATTTCTCGTTATCCAGAGTAACGTTCCCGCGCTTCAGCAGCTCTTTTGCATCCGGGACGATCTCACTGGAGTAATGGGTATCATATGCGGCGTAGTCCGTATCCTCACGGGAGGAATACGGAGAATGGGGCGGATTATAGCTGACAAACAACGCAAAAGGCTTATCGCTGTCCCGCTCGCCGTTTTCGTTCTGCAGGAAGCGGATTGCCATATCCGTCTCAAAATCCGGGCTCCAGACGCCCTCGGGCGCTGTGATGCGATTCTGATCCTTATCCCAGTAGTGGGGACGGCGCTGGTGGGGCATATCTTCCTTTGCACGGAAAATATCCCAGGTGTTATAGGCATACAGGTAATCAATCTTACGCTGTCTGCCGCGGGGAATCAGCGTATCCCAGCAGGCGGTATTGGAATCGGGGGATCCGTCCGGAAAGAAGCGCTCGCCCTTATACGCCGGATCATCGGCGATATAGTTGCCTTCTGCATCGAAATCCGGTCTGGGGCATTCCAGATGCCATTTACCCACGTAGCCGACGCTGTAACCGCTGTCGGAAAGTACGTCAGTGAATGTGGATATATCACCGAACAGCTCATCCTTTCTGCCGGGTGCGCAGTTTGCCCACACGCCGTTATGTTCGGGATAGCGTCCGGTGAACAGCATGGCACGGAACGGGCTGCACACGGGATAGGAGGAATAGGCGCCGGATACTACGATACCTTCCTCCGCCAGTTTATCCAGATTTGGGGTCACCACCGGATCGGAAGCACCGAGAATACCGTCACGGTACTCTTCCCCGCCCCAGAATCCCATAGAGCTTTTCCGATGCTGGTCCGAGAAAATAAATACTATATTCGTTTTTTTCATGTCCATTTCTCCTTACTGTACTTTACGGTGAGTGCACAGGAAAATCAGATTTCTTCGACTTTGATCAGGTTGGTGTTGCCGGACTGACCGGAAGTATCACCGCCGGTAATGACGATTCTGTCACCGTGCTCAAGGCCGAAAGTCTGTTTTGCCATATTTTTTGCCATGTAGAAAAGGACATCCGTAGAGTTAAACGTATCACACATAGCAGGCTGTACGCCCCAGGACAGTGCCAGTTTCCGCCATGTGGTTTCGTGGGTAGTCAGACCGATGATCGGCACAGGGGAGCGGAAGCGGGAAACCATACGCGCCGTCATTCCGGACAGCGAGCAGGCAACGACAACTTTGGCGCCCAGATCGATCGCCATTCCGCAGGCAGAATGGGAAATGGCATCCACGGAATTCTTGATTTTGAATTCGGAATTATAGAAGCGCTGCTTATAATCGATATGACTTTCCGTTGTCTCGGCGATTTTTGCCATGGTTTCCACGGCGAGGATGGGATATTTACCGACAGCGGTTTCGCCGGAAAGCATGATCGCGCTGGTACCGTCGTAGACAGCGTTTGCCACGTCGGAAATCTCCGCTCTGGTGGGACGGGGATTGTGGATCATGGATTCCAGCATTTCCGTTGCGGTGATCACGCGTTTGCCCAGCAGGCGGCATTTTGTGATCAGCGTCTTCTGGATAGCGGGCAGTTGTTCAAAGGGGACTTCCACGCCCATATCACCGCGGGCGATCATAATGCCGTCGCAGTATTTGCATATCTCCTCGATATTATCGAATCCGGACTGATTTTCGATCTTGGCGATCAGTTCGATATCCTCGGCATGAAGCGTTTTCAGAAATTCATGCACATCGATCAGATCCTGTTTATCGGAAACAAAGGAACAGGCGATATAGTCGATGCCGTTTTTCACGCCGAAGGCGATATCCGCCTTATCCTGCTCGGAGAGATAGGGCTGTTTCATCACCTTACCGGGGAAACTCATGCTCTTTCTGTTGGAGAGTTCACCGCCGCAGACAACGCGGCAATGAATTTCACTTCCGTCGATTTTCTCCACGGAGAAGGAAAGAAGTCCGTTATTCAGAAGGATCGTATCCCCGGCGGACAATTCCTCTGCCAGATGCGGATAACTGACCGAAACACGGCTGTTATCACCGATAATCTTTTCGGTTGTAAAGGTAAAGCTGTCACCGTCGGCAAGGTCGATCTTTCCGTTTTCAAAGGTTCCGATACGAAATTCCGGTCCTTTTGTATCCAGCAGGATTGCAATGGGCATACCAAGCTCTGCACGGACTTTTTTGATCAGATCGATATTCTTCTGGTGATCTTCATGGGTATTATGGGAAAAATTCAGGCGCGCAACATTCATGCCCGCCCGGCACATACCCGCAAGCGTCTCTTCATTATTGACGGCGGGGCCGATTGTACATACGATTTTGGTTCTGCGCATACCATCGCCTCCATTGATTTATGCTTATATTTCATATTCTTTCCCGATCTGTCTGACGCATGCATACAGAACGAATACCGGACATACGGCGAAACGCAGCCCGTGGTTCTCGCCGCCGGGCTGCGCTTTCTTTATACGGATCTCTTATCAGAAATCAACCTCGGTATCGTAGTAGCAGCACTTCAGCAGCTTCTCCATCTCGCAGACGGAAATCTTACGGGGGTTGGAGCCGGTGCAGGCATCTGCAACTGCGTTCTTGGCAATTTCAGGCAGTCTTGCAAGGAACACATCCTCGGGAACAAAGCCCTGCTCGCAGGGATAGCTGTCCGCGCCATAGTTTTTGATACACTGAGGAATATTCAGAGCATCGTTCATACCGCGCAGGTAAGCGATCAGGTTGGCAACCTTTTCGTCGTCGTTTGCGCCGCCGAGGTTCATGTAGTCAGCGATCACGCCATAGCGCTTCTTGGCAGTTTCATCCTTGGCATTGAAGGCGATGACCTTGGGCAGGTACATAGCATTAGCAGCACCGTGGATGATATGTGCGCCCAGATCCTCAAATACGGCACCGGTCTTATGTGCCATGGAATGTACGATACCCAGCAGGGCGTTGGAGAATGCCATACCTGCGAGGCACTGTGCGTTATGCATGGAAGCACGCTTGTCCATATCGCCGTTGTAGGAATCAACCAGATCGCTCTGGATCATCTTGATAGCGAAAATTGCGAGAGGATCGGTGAAATCGCAGTTTGCGGTGGAAACATACGCTTCGATCGCGTGGGTCATTGCGTCCATACCGGTATGAGCGGTCAGCTTCTTCGGCATGGTTTCAGCCAGTTCGGGATCAACGATTGCCACGTCGGGAGTGATCTCGAAGTCAGCCAGAGGATACTTGATGCCCTTCTTATAATCAGTGATAACGGAGAATGCGGTCACTTCGGTAGCGGTACCGGAAGTAGAGGGAATTGCACAGAAACGGGCTTTCTTGCGCAGTTCCGGAATACCGAACACAACGCACATCTCCTCGAAGGTGATCTCCGGATATTCATACTTGATCCACATTGCCTTGGCAGCATCGATGGGAGAGCCGCCGCCGATAGCTACGATCCAGTCGGGCTGGAACTTTGTCATAGCTTCCGCACCGCGCATAACGGTATCCACAGAGGGATCGGGTTCGATACCTTCGAACACTTCCACTTCCATGCCGGCTTCCTTCAGATAGCCGATAACCTTATCCAGAAATCCGAACTTTTTCATAGAACCGCCGCCAACGCAGACCATTGCGCGGCTTCCCTTGAGGGATTTCAGCGCTTCCAGAGCACCCTTACCATGGTAAAGATCACGGGGGAGAGTAAAACGTGCCATATTTCTATATCTCCTTAGTATGTATTATGAATTGATGTCGAAAAAACTTCCGACCAGTATATAGTATACCATATTCCCGGGGAAATTTCAATAGCGGAATCCGTTTTTCATTTGCATTACAGACGGGTATTTTCCCCTGCTCTGCCCTCATACAGTCTGCGGTATTCTCCCGGCGGCATACCTGTTTCCGCGAGGAAATTTCTGTTCATTGTCCGCAGTGAATTAAAGCCGCATTCATCGGAAATTTCCAGCACTGTCATGGTACTGTTTTTCAGCAGATAACACGCCCGGCTGATGCGGTACCGATTGAGATAGCGGTTATAGGGCATGCCTGTTTTTCGATGGAAATACCGGGAGAGGTAAGCGTAATCGTAGCCTACATGCCGGGCAAGTGCCTCAAGGGAGCAATCCGTATGGGCATTCTGTTCAATAAACTGAAAAATATCATGCAGAAGAACATGGGATGCCTCAGGTACATCCTGATACAGAGCATTCTGATCAAATTCGCCGCAGAGCTGATACAGCATTCCTTTGAGAAGATAGCGGTTTGGAAATTCGGGCAACGTTTCCAGACAGCGGATCAATCCGGCATCAGGGCGGAACAGATTATTCTGCGGCAGTTTACTGGAAACTTTTTTGGCGTATGCGCTGACCAGCTCCGGGGAAAACAGGCACAGAATATGTCTGGATGTTTTCTCTGTATGCATGGAATGAATCTGATTGGGGAAAAAGAGAATTCCCTCTCCCGCATGCGGCATACAGACATCCGCATCCACTTCCACACGCATCTCCCCATCCAGCACGGCAAGGAACTCAAAGCAATGGTGCATATGTGCGGGAAACTCAAAATCAACGCCGCGTTCCACACGGAAATAATCCGCCGCTACCGGATGTTTGAATTCATAAAACATACACTTTCCTCCCCCGATCACAGGGTGAAATCGTTAGGAAAAGACAAATTGAATCAACAGAATATAAACGGCGGTACCGCATACGATGCTGAGCAGTGTATTTCTGCGCCACAGATGCAGAAGGACAACAACTGCAGCGGCAATCCCCTCGGGAAGTGCATAGGGACAGGAGAGCGGGGTCACGTTCTTCAGGCAATAGACCACAAGCATACCCATAATCGCGTATGGGAGTACCCGCCCCAGGTACTGCACCACAGCAGGCGTCCGATGATCTCCTCTGAAAATCAGAAAAGGCAGAAAACGAAGAGTCACCGTTACGCCTGCCACTACGGCAACAAGCAGAATGGAATGGGTTGTATTCATGCGTTATCCTCCGTTTCTCCGGGGATATCCATCCATCTGCGTCCGATTATCAGCGCACAGCTGATCGCTGCCATAGAGGGAATCAGAAAATTATCCGGTCCGAAAACGATCAGGCAGATTCCGGAAGCCAGCACACCAATGATGGCAGGCAGATGATTCTTTGTGCTTTTCCACTGTTCGACGAACACGGTGATAAACAGCGCCGTCATGGCAAATTCAACGCCTGCCGTTCCAAACGGAAGCAGTGTGCCGACAGCGGCACCGATAACGCTTCCGGTGATCCAATAGATATGATGGAACAGCGAAACCAGAAAACTGTAGCGGTGAAAATCCACCCCCTCCGGGGCTTTGCCGGAACAGACAAGCGAATACGTTTCATCCGTCAGCGCGAAAATCAGATACGGTTTGGTCTTTCCCGCATTTCTGTACGGTTCGATCATGGACAGTCCATAGAACAGATGCCGGGCATTGACCATCAGCGTTGTCAGTGCCGCGGAGAGAAGTGACGCGCCGGATGTGAGCAGGCTGACTGCCACATACTGCATGGAGCCTGCATATATAAAGAGGCTCATTGCCAATGCCCAGAGTATACCGTAGCCGTTTTCCTCAGCGATCAGCCCAAAGCCGATGCCGAGAACGATGTACCCTGCCATTACCGGCAGTGAGTGCATAAATGCTGTTCTGCATGTCTGTTTCATAAAATACACAGCCTTTTGATGTTTTCAGATAAACCGAATTATTCAGAGAAATTTTAGCATAAATCCGGGTATGTGTCAAGTATGACGGCATAGAATTACCGTTTTGCGTCTTTTCCTCTTTTTTACGATGAGCTGTTGACAGGCGTTTTTTCCTGTGCTACAATGTACTCAACCTTTTGGACTGCATCGCAGAACAAATTACAGACAAAAAGGAGAGATAATCATGCGTTATTCCGATTTCACCGCTGAGCATGAACGGGCATTCATTGAATTCACCCGCGGCGGAGCAGCGGCAGTTCTGATCTATTCCCCCAATGTACTGGCAAACGGAAAAGTCAGCCGTCTGGATAAGGACAATCGCGCTGTACGCACATTCGCCATCGGCGGTATCATTTATGTTCCTGTCGTGTTTTTCGATCATTTCCCGGATGTAAAATGGGACGGAGAAAAGCTCATCCGCGGCAGTGCATCCTATGCTGCTGGGGATATATCTACGGGCGGTATCCCTGCTGTGCAGGTTCTGGCTGCCGCCAATGCACTCGGTTTTTCTGCCAAGGCATACTGCGAGGGACGCTTTATCGCTGTCGGTTCCGCGGATGATATTGCTGTCCTTGATGAGGATCCTGCGCTCGTTCACGCGGGCAGTTACGCCATTCTCGGCGAATATGATGCCGCTACCTTTACGGCGGAGGAATTCCGGAAAGCCAAGGACAACTGGCGCAAAAAGCTGGTCGGCACACCGGAGGGCAATGACATGTCCAATCCTGCTGTTGCAGGCAAAATCGCTTATATTGAAAAGCGCTGTGAGGAAGTATTGGCAGACATGCACCGCGGCACAAATCCTCCCGAAGATGATCCCGAAATTCTCTTCGGAAACGAACCTGCCACGGAATCCGCGCACGCGACACGGCTGTACCGCTATGTAACGGAAATGACCCGTGCCTATGCAACGCCCGGAAGCAAATACTACCGTGACGCTTCCCTTCTGGACAATATTCTGTACGCTCTCGGATGGCTGTACCGTCACATTTACGGCGAAGCAGAGATCCGCGAGGAAGGCTGGCGCAGCACCCGGATCTTCAACTGGTGGGACTGGTATGTCGGAGTTCCGGAGTATCTGACGGACATCATTTTCATGATCGAAGATCATCTTACGAAAGAAGAGATCAAGAAATATCTCGCCTGCACGGAGTACGTTTTCGAGGATCAGAAGAAATACCGTACCCCGATGAGCCGCATCTGCATCTGCACGAAGGTCGGTCTTGCACTGGAAGATCCTGCCTACATGCTGCAGGAATATAAAGATTACGATGTTCTGCTGGAACGTGAAAAAACGTCCGGAAGCCTGCTTGAGGACTACTGCTGTTTCACCCACGGCATGCCTTACAACATGGCGTACGGTATTCTCCATCTGGACCGCGTACTGCTGGTTGCATCCATTCTGGCGGGCACTGCGCTTGAGTACGCAAGCCCGCAGATGTACAATCAGTTCATGATGGCAAAGTACATGTTCGAGGCGGCGATGTACCGCGCACAGGGCTTTGTTATGTTTGCCGGACGATCCAACTTCCGTGCTGAAGTGGACGGCGGCGTTGCTGTTATGGTCAATCTTCTGCCCATGATCGGCGTATTCGGCGCGGATGAGGATCTGTACATCAAGAGTATGATCAAGCGCAACTGTCAGCGTCCTGATGTTGCGGAAATGATGCGGAGCCGCTGCTCCCTCTACGATCTTGCCCTCTTTGAAGACTTGATGCGGGATGAGTCCGTTCCGGCGGATCGCGAGTACACATACGCGCATGCATGGTATACCGGTGACAGAGCCGCCCAGCACCGCAACGATTATGCGGTTGCCATTGCAATGTCAACGAGGCGTGAACCCAGCTATGAAAGCATCAACAGCGCAAATAAGACCGGCTGGTACACCGGCGACGGTGCCCTGTATCTGTACACGAAATATGACGGTAATCAGTATGACGGTGTGAACTTCATCAACAATCTCAACATCGCCTATCGCTATCCCGGCACAACGGAGGACAGCCGTCCGCGAGTTCACCGTTCCATCATGGGCAGTGAGTCCTGGCGCATGCCGACGGATTTTGCAGGTTCTCTCCAGTTTGAGGATCAGTACATTGCCGCCGCACAGGATTTTGTTTCCTTTGATTTTGCCGGTCCGGACAAAAACATTCCCGACACCGGTTACGGTGGAAGCATTGCAGTACACCGCAATGATCTGCGCGCGAAAAAGGCATGGTTCTGCTTTGACAATGAGACCGTCGTACTTGGTGCGGGCATCACGTCCACAATGGATTCTCCCGTTCACACGACGGTGGAGCATCGCCGCATCGTACATGACGGCGAGGCAGGCTACAGCCGTCTGTACAGATGCAGCGGCAAGACAGAGACGCTTCCCGATGCAGCACATGAATCCACCGTCATAAATGCGGATTGGCTCTGCATGGAAGGTCATGCCGGATTTGTTTTCCTTGAAAATACAGAACTGTATCTCTCCCGTTACAACTGTGATACCTGCGCGGATCAGCCGTATTTCGAGGCGCGCATTGAACACGGCAGCAATCCGACCAATGCAAGTTACGCCTATGCGATTCTTCCCTATGCAGGCGCTGAGCAGCTTAACGCTTACAAGGCAGATCCCGATGTTCAGATTCTCTCCAACACTGCCGCACTGCAGGCGGTACGCGAGAAGACCCTGGGCATCACCGGATATGCGTTCCACGAAAGCGGCATCTGCGGCGATATCGGCACGGATACGCCCTGTATCATCATGGAAAAAGTCTGCGACGGCATCCGCAGCATGGTTCTGACCGATCCCACGCATCTGACAGAAAAGATCACGGTTACCGTTGAGGGACAGTATAAGTGTGCTGAAGCCGATCCCATGGCAGAAGTTGTCTGCGGTGACGGCAAGGCGACGATCACTTACGACACCACGCTTTCCAACGGACGTCCGTTTGCTGTCAGGCTGGCTTCCATTTGACAGAATTTTCTGCACATATAAAATCCCCGCCGGATTATTCTGGATCCGGCGGGGATTTGTGCTTTTGTTTATTCATCAGCTTCGCTGAAATTATCCTTATCTACACCGCAGAGGGGGCAGACGAAATCTTCCGGGAGATCTTCAAACTTGGTGCCGGGAGCGATGCCGTTTTCAGGATCGCCCTTTGCCTCATCATATTCCCAGCCGCATACATCGCATACATACTTTTTCATAATTAATTCCTCCAAATTATCAGACAAATATTTACTGTATTACAGTACCAGAGAAGGTGCTGCGTATACTCTTGCTGCCAGTTCCTGATTGAGCAGGTACAGGCTGCGTGCATCTGCGCCGAACAGATTCATCTTATCGATCAGATCCTGCGCATTGGTTTCCTCTTCACCCTGTTCCTTCACAAACCAGTCGAGGAACTGCATGGTGCGGAAATCCTTGGTCTCATATGCAGCCGCATAGATCTCGTTGATCAGAGAGGTGACGTATCTCTCATGCTCCAAACCTGCAGTCAGGACGGACATATAATCCGTGAAATCGTTCTTCGGCTTATCGATAGCTTCCAGAGTCACGGTCATATTCTCATTCTGCAGGTAGGTGTAGAACAGCATGGCGTGATCTCTTTCCTCCTGCGCCTGAACCATGTACCAGTTTGCGAATCCGTCCAGAGACTTATCCTTGAAATAGTTGGAAAACTCCAGATACAGATAGGCGGAGTAAAACTCCTTGTTGATCTGCGCGTTCAGCAGTTCATGAACTTTTGCACTTACCATTGGTTTATCCTCCAAAGAAAATTTATTTGATTTCTTCAAAATCAGCAGCACCGTGTTTGCAGAGCGGGCATACGAAATCCTCAGGCAGCGTATCGCCTTCGTATACATAGCCGCAGATCTTGCAGACATAACCTTTTTTGCCGTCCGTTTCCGGCTTCGGCTTGACATTATTATGATAGTAGGTGTATGTCATGCTCTCACGGTCTGAGATAACTCTTGCCTCTGTTACAGAGCAGATGAACATACCGTGGGTATCCAGATCGATATACTGCTCAACCTTCAGGGACATGAAGGAATTGATATACCGGGGCAGGAAGACCAGTCCGTTATCCGAGCGAAGGGGTTCACAGTTTTCAAACTTATTGACATTTCTGCCGCTTTGGAATCCGAACACTTCAAACACTTTGAAGGGAGCATCCACACTCAGGCAGTTGATATTCATCTTACCGGTCTGCCTGATTACATGATGGGAGTAGTTTTCTTTATTGATAGTTACTGCGATGCGGTTAGGCGTGTTGGTTACCTGTGTCACTGTATTGACGATCAGACCGTTATCCTTTTTACCGTCGTTGGAAGTAACCACATACAGACCGTAGCCAATATTGAACAGAGCATTCAAATCATTCTTATTGGCTGTAGCATCCTGGCGGGCCAGGTATTCGCGGCTCAACTCATCCGCAAGGGAATCCAGCTGCTTGCCGCTCTCATCATTGAGAGAGGAAAGGATACGCACCGTTGTATCGGTATAGGTGATGTTCTTGCTCTTCTCGAAGAGACCCTTCATCACTTTTGCCGCAAGAGGTGCCCAGCTGCCGTTTTCGATGAACGCTACCGTGCGGTTCTGGAAGTTGCGCTCAGTCAGATGATCGATGAACGTGCGCATGAACGGAAAGATTTCTGCGTTATAAGTGGTGGTAGCAAGGACGAGTTTGCTGTAACGGAATGCATCTGCCACTGCATAACTCATATCCACGCGGGCAAGATCATAGACAACCACTTTCGGACATCCGTTGGCAGTCAGTTTTTCTGCGAGAAGCTGTACCGCTTTTTTGGTATTGCCGTACACAGACGTATAAGCGATCACGATACCGTCCTCTTCCGGCTGATAGGAAGACCAGGTATTATAGAGACCGAGGTAATAGCCGAGGTTTTCCGTCAGCACAGGACCGTGCAGGGGGCAGATGATCCGGATATCCAGACCGGCGGCCTTTTTCAGGAGAGACTGCACCTGTGCGCCATATTTACCGACGATTCCGATGAAGTAACGGCGGGACTCGTCAGCCCAGGGCTCATTCGTCTCCGGAGTGCCGAATTTTCCGAATCCGTCTGCGGAGAACAGGACTTTATCAGTGCTGTCATAGGTTACGATAACTTCGGGCCAGTGGACCATGGGAGCGGTGACAAAGGTCAGTACATGCTTACCAAGCGCAAGGGTGCTTCCCTCGCCGACCACGATCTGTCTGTCGGCGAAATCAGTGCCGAAGAAGTTCTGCATCATTGCAAATGCTTTGGCAGAGGAAACAATTTTTGCATCGGGATATGCTTTGGCAAATGTATGGATATTGGCAGCGTGGTCAGGCTCCATATGCTGCACGATCAGATAGTCAGGAGCTTTCCCCTCGAGTGTATTCTGCAGATTATCCAGCCACTCATGGGTAAAGTTGGCATCAACGGTATCCATAACTGCGATTTTTTCATCCAGAATCACGTAGGAATTATAGGAGATGCCGTTCGGCACAGGATACTGACCTTCAAAGAGATCAATATTGCGGTCATTTACACCAATATACCGGATATCGTTTGTAATTTTCAAAATTTTTTCCTCCCGGATTTTTATCACTTAAAATTATAGCACTTGCGCAGGAAAATTTCAAGAGAAAAAGGCAGTTTATTCAAGAATTTTTCCGTCAGTGGAGATGGTAATCACCTGCCACGGAATAAACTTGCCGCTCGCCTGCAGGGCACGTTTGACTGCATTTTCAATGCCGCCGCAGCAGGGGACTTCCATACGTACAACCTTAACGCTTTTTATGTTATTCTCTGCGATGATCGCTGTCAGTTTCTCAGCATAGTCCCCTTCATCCAATTTGGGACAGCCGATCAGAGTGATATGGTTACGCATGAATTCCGCATGGAAATTGGCATATGCATATGCACTGCAGTCTGCGGCGATCAGCAGATTGGCATTTTCAAAATAAGGGGCGTGCACAGGTACAAGCTTGATCTGGCAGGGCCACTGCATCAGCTGGCTTACGGGAAATGCTGCTTTTACCGCCGCCGGCGTGGTTTCACGGTTGAATGCTTTTGCCTGGCTGCCCGGGCAGCTGCAGGGCTGTTTTACGCCGAATTTTTTCATTTTTGCCTGACGCACCGCATCTTCATCATAAGCGGGTGCTTCCCTTTCTTCAAAAGTGATTGCATCAGTGGGGCATGCCGGCAGGCAGTCACCCAGTCCGTCGCAGTAATCCTCGCGGGTAAGTTTCGCCTTGCCGTTTATCATTTCGATAGCGCCTTCATGGCATGCTGCGGCACAAGCGCCGCAGCCGTTACATTTTTCTTCGTCAATTTTAATGATCTTTCTCTTCATGATTTCCTCCGTAGTACTATCAGAAGCATTTGCCGTCCCGGCAGTCCTGAGCGCCTTCGCAGCGCCAGCACAGTTCATTCGGGCACTGATTATTCTTAAAGAAGCCTACAAGATTTTCTACGGTTGTCTGCGCGATATTTTCCAGTGCTTCCTCCGTCAGGAACGCCTGATGGGATGTTACGATAACGTTCGGCATGGAGATCAGCCGGGCAAGTGTATCGTCCTCCAGGATATGTCCGGAGTTATCTTCAAAGAAGAGGTCGGATTCTTCCTCATACACATCCAGGCACGCTGCGCCGACTTTTCTGGACTTGATTCCATTCAGAAGTGCTTCCGCATCCACGATCGCACCGCGGGAGGTATTGAGGATCACAACACCGCGTTTGCATTTTTCCAAGGATTCTTTATTGATCAGGTGGTAGGTGTCATCCGTCAGCGGGCAATGGAAAGAGATGATATCGCTTTCCGCAAACAGCGTTTCCAGATCCACATACCGAATCGTATCGCCGTTATCCAGATCAGCCGCCGGGAATTTATCGTATGCCAGCACTTTCATGCCGAATCCTCGGCAGATATCGATGAACACCCGACCGATTTTACCGGTACCGACAACGCCGACGGTTTTTCCGTGGAGGTCGAAGCCGGTCAGACCGGCGAGACTGAAATTGAAATCCCTGGATCGGATATACGCTTTATGAATGCGGCGGATGGAAGTCAGAAGCAGTGCCATCGTATGCTCTGCCACTGCGTAGGGTGAATACGCCGGTACGCGGAGGACGTGGATTCTGCCGTAAGCGTGACGCATATCCACATTATTAAACCCTGCGCACCGAAGTGCCAGCACGCGTACATTCATCTCCACCAGACGGTCGATCACCTCTGCGCTGATTGTATCATTGACGAATGCGCACACGCCGTCATATCCGCCGGCAAGTTCCACAGTATCTTCATTCAGCTTGGTTTCAAAGTATTTAAAGGTTATTCCGTATTCGCTTCCGTATTTATCAAAGGAAGGTCTGTCGTAGGGTTTGGTATCAAAGAATGCAATTTTCATTGTCTTACCTCCTTGCTTTTCTGAGTATATTATAGTATAATTATCAGAGATATTCTGTTGAAAATTCAACATACAGGAGAAAAATTTGAAAAAATATCTGGAAATTCTGAAAAAATGTCCCCTCTTCGCCGGAATCAGGGACGATGAGCTTCTTACGATGCTCTCCTGTCTCGGTGCGCACGCAGAGACGTTTGACAAAAAGTACACAGTATTCGCCGAAGGTTCTCCGGCGACATATATTGGTATTGTTCTTTCCGGCTCGGTTCAGATCATTCAGATAGATTATTACGGGAACCGGAGCATTCTGAGCAATCTGGGCGAAGCACAGGTATTTGCGGAGGCGTTTGCCTGTGCGGAAATGCCTGCCCTTCCCGTATCGGTAATTGCCAATGAACCGTGTGAAGTCATGCTGATTGACTCCCGGCACATTCTGCACACCTGCGAGAACCACTGCAGATTCCATCAGCAGCTTATATTTAATTTGATGAAGTATCTGGCATCCAAGACGATCCTTTTCCATCAGAAGATCGAAATAACTTCCAAGCGTACTACCCGCGAGAAGCTGATGACCTATCTGACGCAGATTGCCAAGGAAGCCGACAGCAGTACATTCCGAATTCCCTTTGACCGACAGGAACTGGCGGATTATCTGGAAGTGGACAGAAGCGGGCTCTCAGCGGAGATCAGCAAGCTGAAAAAGGAAGGAATTCTGGAGACGGAGAAAAATTATTTCCGGATCTTATAACAGGACGCAATGCCATAAACAAAGAAAGCCGGACTGCTTATATGCAGTCCGGCTTTTGCGGCTAAAACAAAACATGTTCCGCATCCAGAATCTGTTTTACTTTTGCAAAATTATTTTCCACCGTATCAGCACCGTCGAGTTGAAGAAGTTTACATGCAAGCTGTTTCTGCCAGGCATCATGTCTGGCTTTACTGCGAATATTCACCCCGGCGGTATCATACAATTTTGCCCATGCGACAAATTCAAAGTGCTGCTGATATCTATCCCCACCGGGTTCAATACGCGCACCGTAGCGTTCTTTTTCTCTTTGGATCAGCCGTGCAATACGCACATCCGGATCCAACTCGATCCGGACAGCCAGGGTGAAATAAGGGATCAATGCATCTCCCCACCCTGCAAGCGAACCGGATATGACAACATTTTCATATGTGCGGATATCATTTTGCATCCTTGCGATCCGGTCTTCGGCAGATCGTTTCTGCGTATATTTCTGTTCCGTCGGCATCCAATAATAGTCATCGGTATCCATCTGCGTATAGCCCAGCTCCTCACAGATCTTTTTTCCGAGCGTCGTTGTTCCGGAGCCGGATCCACCGAAAATATGAATTACATTTTTCATTTGGAGAGCTGCCCTATGACAAATCCTTTTGCGCGGAGGATTTTCTGGACTTCCGCCACATCCACGTCGGGCATATCGCTTCCGTTTTTCTTTGCTACGGTGAATGCGGCACCGGCTGCCTGACCGATCTCGGCGCAGTAGGGCATGATCCGGTAGGATGCCTGGGCTTCATGGGTGGAGGAGATACATCTGCCGACGACCAGCATATTTTTCATTCCCTT
>SVTS01000041.1 GCA_015063645.1 Oscillospiraceae bacterium
TGGCGAGCGTTTCCGTTTTTTGCCCGTGAACGGGCAAAAATGACCGTGTAAACGGTCAAGGAAAACTCGCGGAGGTGTTGCATTTGTTAAATGCAACACCTCCATTTTTTGTGGGATTCATCCCACTTTTTTCTTTGCGGTTTTCTTTCTGGCAGCTGCCAGTTCTTTCTGCTGCTTTTTGGCTTCTTCCAGTGCACGGATCCTCTCAGCCTCCCGCTCAGCCGCCTGTGCGGCTTTTTCTGCGCGGATTGATTCCAGATGTGCTTCGATTTCGCTTTGCAGCCTGCCGTCCTCATAGCGGAGATATCCGGTAAATGCGTCGGGATATACGAAGCTCTTGTCGCCGACTCCTTCTGCTTCAAAATGTACGCGGAGCATCTTCTCGCTCTGCATGATAATCTGTCCTCTTCCGTAGGTGCTGTGGTGAACCGTTATGTTCTCCATGGTTCTGCCTCCGTTTCGGTATTGTGTACACGAAAATAATTTATGCTGTGTCGTACTGAAACTGAACTTACAGCGTATAAAAAAGCATTCCCCGTACGCTGGTCTGCGGGGGAACGCCTGATTGTGTACATCTATATTATACCATAATCTTTTTTCTTTCGCAAAGGACATTTTGCCCAAAAAATATCCGTTTTCCCCGACTCCTCATGCGCGTTCTGTTTTTGGACAAAAAATACACATGCCGCTCTTGACACCGGATGCGGGACATGTTATAATGTCCACAGTATCTCAGAAAAAATATCCATAATTTATGGGAGGGTTTATTATATGGCAAAGTTTGTGAAAATCAGTCTGCTGGGGCATCCCGCGCTGCTGAATACGTTCAACGGTGATTTTGAATCACATGTACAGCAGATGAAAAACTATCTCGGTCGTCAGATGCAGGACGTTCTGCCCGACAAGCCGGATCTGATCGTGTTCCCCGAGGCGTGCGACCGTTTCCCCGCATTCCCCATGGATATCCGCAAGGAATACTACCGTGTCCGCGGCGACCGCATCCGTGACTATCTCTGCGAGGTAGCGAAAGAGAATAACTGCTACATCGCCTACTCTGCCTGCCGCTATCTGCCCGAGGAGACGAAGAATCCCTACCGCAACTGCACGCAGATGATCGGCCGTGACGGCTCCGTTCTCGGCGCGTACAACAAGAATCACCTCGTTCCCGCCGAACTGGATGGCGGTGAGATCGCCTACGGTACCGAGATCCCGATTTTTGAGCTGGATTTCGGTCGTGTCGGATGCGCTATCTGCTTCGACCTCAACTACATGGAGCTGATGCGCCGCTATGCGGATGAGAAGCCGAATCTGATCGTATTCTCCTCCATGTATCACGGCGGTATGGTACAGCAGGAATGGGCGTATAACTGCCGTGCGTACTTTGCGGGCGCTATCTGCAACGATCAGTGCCGTGTGCTGAATCCATTCGGTGAGGAGCAGTTTACCACCACCAACTATCAGAAATACATCACCGGTAAGGTGAACATGGACTATATGCTGGCGCATATTGACCACAACCGTGCCAGCGGCAAATTCCGCGCCGCCAAGGAAAAATACGGCGATCAGCTGATTATCCACGATCCGGGTCACATCGGCGCTGTGATGCTCACCTACGAAGGCACCGACAAGACTGTGTGGGATATCGTAAAGGAATTTGAGATCGAGCCGCTGGATGATTATTTCAACCGCTGCCGCGCACACAGAAACGCCAATATCTGAGATGAATCTGCATGAAAAAGAAATACGATATAGCCGCCTATATCTGGCCCGCCTACACAGGCGATGAGCCGCGCACCAGAATGTTCTGGCCGGACGGTATGGGCGAATGGCAGAGCGTACTGAGCGCAGGACCGAAATATGAAGGGCATAAATGGCCGCGCAGACCGCTGTGGGGATATGTGAACGAGGCAGATCCTTATGTGATGGAGATGGAGATCGCCTGTGCGGCAGAGCACGGCGTTAACGTGTTCATCTATGACTGGTACTGGTATGATGACCGTCCGTTTCTGGCGAACTGTCTGGAAGACGGCTATCTGAAGGCGAAGAATAATGATCTGGTGAAATTCTATATCATGTGGGCAAACCACGATGCTCCCAGCATATGGAATAAGGTTCTCTCCGATGATTTTGAAAGCGTGCTCACGTGGCGCGGTGACGTGACTATGGAGCAGTTCAAAAAGATTGTTCAGCTCTGGATTTCCCGGTACTTCTCCCATCCGTTCTATTATAAAATCGACGGCAAGCCGGTCTTCATGCTGTATGACCTGCGCAAATTTGAGCAGGGATTCGGCGGAACGGCAGGTGCGAAAGCTGCACTGGATTATTTCCGTGAGGAAGTGGTGAAAGCCGGATTCCCCGGACTGCATCTGCAGCTGGTCACCTGGGGAATGCCCGGCAATGCGGTCTATGAATACATGGGCATGAATAAGGGAGAAAACAGCGTTCCGCTGTACAAAGCGCTGGGCTTTGACAGCATAAGTCAGTATCAGTGGCAGTCCCTTTTGGGCGGCGAGCGCGATTATGCGAAGGTCATTGATCTGATGGATGCGGAGAACGCCCGTATGGACGGGCTGGAAACCACGTTCTTCCCGCACGTCACCCTCGGCTGGGACAACAATCCCCGTTTCCGTAAAAAGCTGAAACCTTACGTGATCGACAACAACACCCCCGCGCTGGTGGAGGAAGCGTTCCGCCGGGCGAAGGCGTATGTGGACTCCCACGATCTTCCCTCACCGCTGATTACAGTCAACAGCTGGAATGAGTGGACGGAGGGCAGCTATCTGCAGCCGGACGATCTGTACGGATACGGATATCTGGAAGCGCTCAAAAAAGTTTTTGTGGACGAATTATAAGCCAAACAGCCGTGATCCGAGCGGATCACGGCTGTTCTTTTAATTAATTTGCCCAGGTGCCGTTTGCAAAGATCGGCGTTGCCTTGCCGTCCTTGTAGCCGGTGATCGACAGATCGTCCGCGCCGATCATGAAATCCACATGGATCATACTGTCGTTGACGCCCAGTGCATGGCATTCTTCCTGCGTCTTGTGCTGGAAATCGTCGATGCAGTCCATGAATCCGCGTCCCAGTGCCACGTGGCAGCTGGCGTTTTCATCAAACAGCGTATTGTAGAACAGGATGCCGCTTTCATTGATCGGGCTGTCCTTCGGCACCAGTGCCAGTTCACCCAGATATGCGGCGCCTTCATCCATGGACAGCATCTTGTCCAGAATATCCTTGCCCTTTTCCGCATCCCACTCCACGGCTTTTCCGTCCTTGAATACGATGTAGAAATTCTCGATCAGCTGTCCCTGATAGGAGAGCGGCTTGGTGGAAACGAGCTTACCCTCAGCCATGCCTTTCTTCGGCGTGGTGAAGATCTCCTCTGTGGGAAGATTGGGATTGAAGTAGATATCCTGCAGGGAAGTTTCCCCGCCGCCGCACCAGCGTCCCTCGGGGATCAGCGATGCGCGGAAATCCGTGCCGTTGGCACTCTTGTATTCCACGTAATCGAATTTCTGTGCGTTCAGCCATGCGCAGCGTGCGCGGAAATTGTCGTTGTGCTTCTGCCATTCCGCTACGGGATCGTTGTCTTTCGTGACGTGAACCGTGTTCAGAATCGCCTCCCACAGCATTTCGTAAGCGCGGTTTTTCTTCTCGTTCGGAAATACCTTTTTCGCCCATTCGTAGGAGGGAACAGCGGCGATGACCCACTGATCCTTGTTCTCAATGGCATCGTTGTATTTTTTGATGATCGGATAGGTGGCAATACGGGATTTCTGCATTTTCTCCCGGTTGATGCCGCGCAGTCCGTCGGGGTCTTCGCTCTCGATGTGGATGAGGCAGGGGATCTCCTCCACCATCTGCTTCATCTTTTCCTCTTTCCATGCGGGAACGGTGGAGAGGGATTTCAGCGTGCGGTATTTGTAGGTCATCTTGGTGATAGGCTGATAACGCCACTCGATATCCACACGGGATGCGCCTGCCTTGTAGCATTCCTCCGCTACATAGGAAGCGAATTCTGCCTGATCCACGGCGGCGCGGATTTCGGCGACCTGTCCTTTCTGCAGATTGGCACCTACGCGGACGATCAGCGCCGCGTATTTTTTCATCATGGTTTTTGTCATGGGTATTTCCTCCGTAAATATTGCATATTTGGTCAGAGAAGCGGGCGCATCACGGCGCTCAGCGCTTTCACTGTAAATGATTTGTTTTCAAAAGAAAGCTGCAGGGGACTGTCTGTGTGATTGACAAATAGCTGCACGCGCCTGCCGTCATATTCCCAGGCGGTGGAGAGTGCGTCCGGTACTTCACAGGTGAAATCCGGCGTGTTGCTCAGCTTGTACCGGCGGACTGTGCACTGATACGGATGCGGCTTGATCATCCGCCCGCGGCTCAGATATTCTCCCGTTTCGGAGAGGAATTTCTGCATGTTTGCCGCAAACTGCAGGCATTTGTCCATGTCGGGATCGCTTTCGGAATTACGAAATTCCCAACTGTGCAGCAGTTTCCCCTCCGGGGTGAGAATCAGCGACATGCAGTCGCCGGCGGCAAAGGAATACGCCATGCGCAGACGCATGGTGTCCGTGTCACTGCTGAGTTCGCAGGAGAGTTGAGTGCCGCTGAAATTGCGGAGATATTCATGGTACAGATAGGCGTACAGCGGAACGGGTCTGCCAATGCGGTAATTCAGCTCAAACCGATTGTCGGAGAAGAGCAGATTACCGATGAACGGCTCTGCTGCCGCGGATTTACATCCCAGAAGCGTTGTTCCCGCTGTGCGGTTCCAGCTGCCGAGAAAATTCTGCATGGACTCCGTCATCCACGCACCGGGTGCGGGGGGATGACCGTGATCTGCCGCATAACAGAAATACTGTCCGCCGCCGTGATTCTGATCCAGAATCTGCGCGTAGTCGATGCCGCCGGTCAGAAGCGGGCGGTAAGCTTCATCCAGAATCTTCCGGGCTGCATATGTGTGGATGCAGAGATCATATCCGGGGTGTTGTGCGGTACAGATGCGGCTGAGAGAAATATTGCCGTCCGGTCCGGCACAGGCGGCATGGGACAGATTTTCTTTTGTGTTGCTGTATGTGCGGATCTGCTTGCTCTGCAGCGTGTATCCGAATCCGGAGCAGTACACGCCAAGCAGATTGCCCCGACGGTGTACCTCGTCCAGAAAAGTACGGAAGTTTTCTTCTCCGCCGAATGGCGGCCAAATGAATGGCGATGCCAACGGGACAGTATTTTCCCAGTGCATCAGCAGTACCAGGATCCGCGCTCCGGTCTTTTGCGCGATTTCATCAATGATCGGCAGAGCGTTCGTGCATGAAGAAAGTACGTTCGGCTCCGTCACGTCCGTGTCAGACCCGCCGCTGACGGGGCAGTTGATAATCAGCGGTGTATCCTCGTACCAATCGGGCAGGGCAGGATTGTCTGCAATCTTCCGCACTCCCGCAGGAAGATGTTTCTCAAACCAGCAGCGGTAAATCTCCGCCCCGTCCTCCCATGTGCCGTCAAAGAATTTCCATACCGTCTCGTACTGTATTCCGAAATCTGCGCCGCGCTCGACTCCGCAGAAATGGCGGAAGCGCAGGGAGACTCCGTCTCCCTCAGGCAGAAAATCAATGCCTTTGACGCTTCGTGATTCATCCTCGGTGCCCATATACAGCCCGTGTCCGTCGAAGAGATAGCACATGAACTGGGACTGAACCGTGTTGGGGAATACGGCATACGATCCTTCAGAGGGGTATTCCGGCTCCTCGGGGCGGAACGGACTCTGCATCCGCTGCTCCATGTCATCCACGATCACACCCTCATTATAGGGGAAGAGAATTTCGCCGATGCCGCCGTTCTTTTTCAGCGGAGGCAGGACAATGCCGGGAAAATCCACCCATTCGCAGAGCAGATTTCCGCGGTTGCCGATACAGATATTCCAACGGATGTTATTATTTACAGTAAGTATTACAAAAACTTCGATCCCCGGCGCATCCGGAAAATCCCGGTAACAGATAGAATCTTCATCCGGCACACCTGTCCAGCGTCCTGCCTTGGACGGATCAAGCATGATACTACTGCCGTCTGTCCGACGCAGACGGAGAGTAAACAGAGGTATGGGCGTATGGATCAGTTCACGTTCTCCGCACTGCAGAGATACAATGGTTCCTCGCGGAAAATCCACAGTGATGGATCCGTGCGCCAGAGCACAGGAAAACATAAGGGATGCCTCCTTGTTACACGAGAAAAAAGGCGGGGCAAACCCGCCTTAGTTTCTCACAGACTGAGCATAATTATACTTATAAGCGACAGCGCATAACCGACTGCCTGATAGGGCGCGATTTTTTCTTTCAGGAATACAGCCGCAAATACGGCAGAACCGACCAGCACGCCGCCGTTGTCGATGGTGTACAGGATCGTTGCGGGCTGAATCAGGGAGAGCAGATACATCAGCAGATTGACTGCCGCAACGGCAACAGCGCCGCTTCCCAGTCCGAAGCAAAGTGCCTTGGTACCCACCTTGAAGGAGGGAAGGAAATCTTTCCGCTGGGTGACGAGAATGTAGAGCAGGGACAGAACGGCAGTGCCGAGATAGGAGACGACAATCATTTCACCGCGCTCCGCGCCGTTCATTTTCAGCTGCTGACCGTCCAGGATCGCGCCGAAAAGACCGTTGGAGATGAACAGAAGCACGCAGTACAGGAAGTACATACCCTGGCTTCCCTTCAGGGAAATCCCCTTGGAGTTGATGACCACGAAAGAGAGCAGCATGATGGCGATGGCGATGATCTGCCGCAGCGTAAAGGAAGCACCCGATGCAAGGGAGATGCACATCGGAACGAGGATGCCGCCGAAGAGCATGCAGATGTTCAGAAATGCGTAGGAGCCGCGTTTGGATGCGCCGATCAGTGCCGTATTGTAGACAAACAGGATTACTGCGTTGGTGAGACCGAGAATCCACGTCAATGCGGTCGGATGGAACTGGAAGCCGTAGATCACCAGCGTAACCAGACCGATCACACCGCCGAAGAGGGCGTTGAAAACGGGTGTAGCAGCTTTTTCGGATTTGCAGGCAGTGGTGTACAGCTTGCAGAAGAAGCTTTGGAATACGTAGAGCAGAACCAGAATTACGAGAAGAATAGCGGTCATGTCGACACCTCCGTGTAAAACTGTTCCTATTGTACAACAACCGGAGGCAGAAGTCAAGAAATTTTCAGATATATTTTCGACTTTTTCTTGACAATTTCCCCTTGGGTATTGTATAATGAATATAGCATATATAAACGGCACAAATGTGCTGTATTACATCAAATTTTATAATTTTCTGGAGGATCCGCTGAAATGGGAAAGTTTATCGCTAAGAAGACCAACACCGGTTTCAAGTTCGATCTGCTTGCAGGCAACAATCAGGTTATCGCTACGTCTGAAGTGTACGCTTCCGAGGCTTCCTGCCTGAACGGCATTGCCAGTGTTACCAAGTGCGCTGTTGTTGCTGAGGTTGAGGATCAGACCGCTGAGGTTGTTGAAACCAAGAAGCATCCCAAGTTTGAGATGTATACCGACAAGAAGGGTGAATTCCGCTTCCGCCTGAAAGCCCGCAACGGCGAAGTAATCGCTGTTTCCGAAGGCTATACCGCAAAGGCCGGCTGCCTGAACGGTATCGAGAGCGTTAAGAAGAACGTTGTTGACGCTGTTACCGAAAAGCAGTATTAATTTTTTCAAGAAGAACAGGGGAATCCATTCGGATTCCCCTGTTTTTTGTTTCAGCGGAAAATATAATCGCTGACGCAGTCATACCAGTGTACATAGATTTCGCCGTTGACAGTGAGCCGTTCATTGTCAGGCAGCATCTCTGACCATAATTTTCCATAGCGGTGGTATGCCCAGTCATTCCGATTAAAACGGCGCCAGAGAACCGTTCTTCCGCTTTTGTCCAGATATTGCTCTGTGACGATGGCATCGTCAAAACTTTCCACGTCCATCAGACAGACGGTGTCATAGGTTTTGTCCGCGATTTCTACTGTATAACGCCCTGCGATGTCCATCGTTTGTCCATGCGTTCCGCCCGTAATGACGGAATCTTCCCGGTGCAGTATCCCCCGCGGCTGCTGCAGGATTTCCGTGCCGCAGTTGTCTGCTCCGAATCCCCAATTGTCCGTGAACGGTGCCCCATCCAGAAAAGTGTAGCATTTCCGGACGCCGTTTTCCGTGTGGCTTTCCGCCAGATACCGGCAATGGGTATCCGTCAGCTGGGCGATGAAGCGGCGTTCCATTTCCGCAACGCTGCCGGTACGGTAATAGTTTTCCGCATCATGCTGGATCGCCGTGATCTCCACACCTTCGATTCCATGAACCTCTGCGCGGCCGATGACAGCCATATCCGTGTATTCTGTTCGGGTACGCGAGGGCATGTCGTACAGCCCCCATGACAGCTTCTCGCCAAGCCGCGGGACGATCATCCAGCCGATCAGTTCCTCCCATTTGACGTGGAATGCCGTTTTTTCGGAACGAGTAATGCGGTAATCCGGCAGAATCTCCGGCAGAACAGTGCTTCTTTTCATAGATTTCTCTCCTTGTTTCCGGGGGACACAGGGATACAACAGGCGGAAATTCTTCCGTGCGGTGTGCAGGCGGCTTTTTACGGTTCCCGGGGGAATTCCCAGCCGTCTGGCGATTTCCTCCTGCGGGAGTTCCTCAAAATAGACAAGCCGCAGAATCTGTCTGTGTTCCGGCGATAAGCGGGAAAGCGTATCCTGTACGGGGATTGCCGCGCTTGGGGCGGTTCTGCCGATACGCAGATACGCTGGCGGCAGTGTGTCCAGCGGAATGCTCCTCTCCGGATGTCGCCTTCGGTAATAGTCCACACAGCGGCTGTGTGCAATGGCAATAAGCCATGCCCGCCCCTGCCGGGGATCCTGCAGCTGATGGATTTTCTGACAGGCTGTGAGATAAATCTCCTGCAGAACATCTTCCGCATCTGCAGGAGGCAGGCGGAATTTTACGAAACGCTGCAGGACATCTCCGTGTTCGCGCAGAAGCTTTTCGAGTGTATCCGTATGATCACCTCCGTTTCTGTGATGTATATGAAACCGGTCTCATATATACAGACGAAACAAGGAGGCGAAAAGGTTCATTTGCGATGAAAATTCTTCGGGAAATTCACGGAAACAGATCACGATTCCCGCCGAGCCACAGGATTTCCTCTCTGAACCGGCGGATTTTCGGGGATTCCCCGCTGAAATCGGATGCGGTGATCCACCATGAGAATTCTGTGATCCACGTGATGCGCAGTGCATCGGCAATATCTGCGGGATAAAGGGGCAGATATGTTTCATATCCCTGCCGGAACGCACGGATCCGTTCGGGATCAAGTACACCGTCGCGCCAGGCAAGCGACATGAGAATGCGGCCGATATCATGCAGAACAAAACCGTACTGCGTCCGGTCAAAATCCAGGATGGCGGTCACGCCCTGTCCGTCAAAGAGCATATTGTCCGGAGAAAAATCCTCGTGCGCTGTGCCGCGGGCAAATCGTTCCAACGCTTGTGGCGTCAGCCCGTCGAGAATTCCGGCGGCATCCGCCGTGCCGGGAGTATCGGGCGGTAATTTGCTCAGATGAGCATGCAGCCCCGCCAGAACACCGGCGCTGTCCAGCGGATAGCCGCGCATGTCCTGCGGGTCAACGGATGCCATCATCTGTTTCATCCAGGCACAGTTTTCTCCCAGACTGCGCATCTGTACGGTGGTGACCGTCTCCGGTGTGATCTGTATCCCCGGGCAGAATGTCATTACCGTATACACTGTGCCGTCGGGCATGGTGCGGAGCGGTTCTTCCGGACGAAGGACGCGCGGGCAGGGGAATCCCTGCTCATGCATCTGCGCCTGAACTGTCAGTGCGCGGCGGATGTGCATAAGCTGGCGGTCGCTGAACCGTTCCCGGCTGAATTGCTTTACCAGATAAAATGCGCCGCCGGCGCGGATTTTCCATTTTTTATTGAGCCAGCCGCCGGACACCGGCACAGCGGTGTCCGGCGGCAAGCCGTATATTTGTGTCAGATCCGCCGCAAGGGCGGCGGGCAGTTCCGTCATGCTTTTGCCTCCGACAGCCGGATGATTTCCTCCAACAGCGGACGGGCATCCGCCATGACCTGATCCATGACGGCGGAGTGGGCGCCTTTCAGACGGAATACGGGGATGCGCTCCAGCGGAACGGCAAAATTCCGCAGGGTGGTATTGCCCTCGTAGCATTCACCCGTGAAGATATCCTCCCATTCGCCTGCGGGCAGATATACGTCGCGCTCATAGCTGTCATCCAGCACCGGCGCGATCAGCAGAGCACCGCCCAGCATGTATTCATCCTCGATATCCCATGCGGCAGCATCTTCACAGTCATAGAGGAACAGCGCGCGCATCAGCGGCAGTGCCGTATTGGCGGCAACCTTACCCTGCTCGGAGAGATACGGACGGAGCACATCATGCAGCTTTGCGTAAGCGCGGTACACATCCTTGGTATGCTCATCGAAATCGTAGGGGCGTTTTACCTTGCCGTGGGTCTGGATGTTGGCGCTGAATGCCGTGTACTCCAGACCGCGGATGAATACCTTATCCTCGGGATTGGCATTCTCATCTTTGGCAGGACGGTACGCCGACATATCGTAGCTCATGAATGGGATGCCGGACAGACCGGAGGACAGAACGCCGGTGAGAATCGCTTTCAGAAAGCGATATTCGCGCAGCTGATCTCCCGCCCAGAGGAACGGATATCTCTGCGCACCGATGCCGCCGCCGCGGGAGAGGCACATGCCGCCGTCGGGACGGGTGTTGAAATGCTTGTACATCAATGCGTTGTACAGCGTGGGATACCAGTGATGCGCGCCGCTCACCGGGCGTCCGTCGGCGAAATCAACGGGCAGATGATCGGGGAACTGCTCACAGAAGTCGATTTTTGCGCCATCAATGCCGATGGCATCCACCAGTGTTCCCCAGACCGTACCCAACCACCAGTCCATGGCATCCGGATCGGTGATATCCACGTAGCGGGAGGAGCGGCGTACCGGATTGTCCGCCGGATTGTAGGAATCCGTGTCCGGCAGAGCGCGTTCGCCTGTCTCTCCGTTGGCGAGAACATAGTGTTCTTCCATGGCGAATGCAGTCTCTGCATCGGCGGGAACACGACCGCTTGCCTGATAGAGCATGACTTTCTTGCCCATATCGTGCAGCTTTTCCGTCAGCTCCGCCAATTCGTCAAAGCGGGATGTGTCATAGGTGGGCCATCCCTCCATGATGATTGCGTCCCAGGGGAAATCGTTCTTCTTCATCTGCTCCACCATGTCCCAGACACCCTCTGCGGTGCTGAAATCCGGTGCATAACGGCAGACCTGCGTGCCGTACAGCCAATCTGCGGGAACCGGGGCAAAGCCCGTGATGCGGGAATAGGCGAACAGCAGCTTCTGAGGCTTGTCACCGAGGAAAATGTACAGATCCAGCGGAGCGCCCTGTACCTCGCACGTGAGACGATCCGGCACTTCCGCACCGATATCGAACACGGAATGCTCAAAACGGTTCAGGAATATGCCCGTGCAGCGGCTGGTGATCAGGAAGGGAATCGGCACATAGCTGTTGCCCTCCGTCTGGCACCATTTATCGATCGCCATGATCTCCACGCGTTTTCCGCGCTGATTCAGGGCGTTGAAGCGCTCGCCGGTGCCGTATACGCGCTCATCTTCGCGGAGAACAGCACTGAAGGTCGCATTTTCGCCGTCATCCGCAAGCGCGGTGATGATCAGCTTGGGCATGCCTTCCTCGTCGCAGAATTCCAGATAATTATCGTTTACAGCGACCGATGTGCCGCCGGCTTCCTCGATATGCCAGGCATCACCGGTGTCTTCCAGCGTGATCTCCTCGCGGATAATGCGGGGATCTTCCCGCAGATCGCGGGCAAGAATCTGTCCTGCACCGAAATCGTCGAATTTATCATCCCGGCGGGACTGGATGCGCCATCCCTTATCTCCGGCATAGGTGAGGGAAATTTCCGTGCCGCCGAATGCCAAAAGAGCCCGACGGCCTTCTATTGTAACAGTTGTGTTCATATAATCGATTATCCTTTTCTATGAGTACAGAGGAGTCAGTGTACCTGCAGAACGGAGCGGATATACGCCAAATCTTCCTCTGCGAAGTATTCACGGTCGCCCTGACGGGGCGCCTCGATGCCGATCATGCCTGTGAAGCCGATTTCGCAGAGCTTATTTACATAGATGCGGTGGTTGATCTCACCCTGAGACAGCGCGGTAGGCGTGCGGCGGGGACTGCCGGGAACGGAATTCTTCATGTGGGTATAGAAGAGCTTATCACCGCAGATCTCAATGGATTTATCAAGCGCGGGATAGGTGCCCTTGGCAAAATATACAGAGTTGCCGTAGTCCAGATTGATACCGAAGTTGGCACGGTCGATCATATCCACCAGCTTGCGGGTGGAGTCTGCCAGATCGTGGAGATAATTCATGTGGGTTTCAAAGGCAAACTTCACCTGCGGGGCAAATGCGGCGATTTCCTGACAGGCTTTCGCGGCGTTTTCCCAATGCCAATCCTCTGCATATCCGGAGCCGTGGCGCTCATATTCGTAACCTGCCGCATCAGGGCAGCGAATGCTTCCCGTCATGAAATTGATGCAGGAGAGTGCAAAGCGCTTGTCCGCCTCTGTGAGAAAATTCTTATAGTCATCGATTTCGCGGCGGATCACATCCTGATCCTGTGTCATGACGTTGATGCCGGGACCTCCGAAGAGAACGTAACGCAGACCGTACAGATCCGTGCAGCGCTTCAGCTCATCCAGATATTCGCAGACGCTTTCTTCTACGCCCGTACGTCTGCGGCGGAATTCAACACCGTCAAAGCCCAACTCCACAGCGCGGCGCACCGTATATTCCAGGGACTGTCCCTGCTCAAAGTAATTGATGTGCATAATAAGAGGGCTGTTCAGCTTTTTCATGGATATAACCTCCGTGTTGTTATTTGTGTTTCGCTATCATTGTAGCCACAGGCGACTGTTTTGTCAAGTGGGTAAAAGAAATTTCAACAAATTTTAAAAAATTGTTGAAATTGCATTAAAACTGTGTTATGATATAAACAGCGAATAAAGTCGGACGATGTCACATCGGTTCGTCGGTACGCTGAAAATATTATTTCAAAGGAGAATGGACATGGCTGAACTCAGAAAGACCCTTGATTCCCTGCCGTGGATCGTCACTCTGCTGCTCGTAATTTTCGTTGACGGTATTTACGGTGGTATCTACCGTATTACCAAGGGTGATACTCTCGGTATCGTTGTAGGTATTGTCTGGATCGTTACCGGCGGTGTGTTCGGTATCGGTTGGCTGATCGATCTCATCACTGTGATCGTCAACAAGAAGATTACTGTTCTGGCATAACATACGAATAAATGCCTGCCTCATTGGAGTCAGGCATTTATATTTCCTGAAACCAAAGCGGTCCGTCTGCCGCTTTGGTTTTATTCTTTTTGTGGGGATGGGGGCCGGTTTTCAGCACGGAGGAACAAAATACAGCCTCAGCACCTGCATCCCGGAGTAATTCCGCGCATGCGGCCAGCGTCGCACCGGTGGTGGTGATATCGTCAAGCAGAATAATCTTTTTCCCGACGCAGCATGCCTGCGGCTTCAGTCGCAGGGAAGCGGAGGCGTTCTGCAGTCTTTCTTCTCCGGTCAGGGTTTTCTGCTCACGGCCGCCGCGGCGGATGAATAAATCCGCATATGCCGCCCCGGTCTGCATCGCACAGAGCCGGGCGATCCGCTGTGCCTGATCCAAGCCTGCCGCGCGGCGTGCCTCCTTTGTCCGCGGCGGATAGGTGATCGTCCATGTGCGCATATCCTCGCCTGCGGTGAGAAAGTGCCGCAGCAGCGCGCGGCTCAGCATACCGGCGAATATCCGTGCAGTACCGTCATCCGGCGTATGCTTCAGAGAAAAGACCAGCCGGGACAGCGAGGAATCCGTCTCACCGGGACGGTAGAATCCCACGCACAGATGCTTCCTTCCGCCGATCACGGTGAAGCTGTCGCCGATATTCGTCGGCAGACAGGTGCACAACGGTGCCGGATTCCGGCAAACCGGGCAGGGAAGCACCGCTTCTTTTGCCACTGTTTCCGTGCACTTGGGACAGAGCCGTGGGGTGTCCCCATCGGTCAATACCCCGCAGAGTGGGCACTTCAGCGGAAAAAGCAGATTCAGCAGCCGTGTAAGAAACAGTTTCATCCCTGTGCCGCCTCCCGGGCAAAATGTGCAAGCGCAGTACAGCGAATGGAGTGACGGTCATTGTCCACCATCTCCGCCAGAATATCCCGCCGTCCCACCAGAATCGCCATGCGGGCGGCGCGGGTAACGGCAGTGTACAGCAGATTCCGTGTGCGGAGCATCGGCGGACAGCGGAATATGGGCAGGATCACCACGGGATATTCGCTGCCCTGACTTTTATGTACTGTGACCGCATAGGCGTGCTCCAACTCATCCAGCATATTGAATTCATAGGTAGTGATGCGGTCATCGAAATTGACGGTCATCAGCTCGTTCTCGTTGTCGATTTCTTCGATCACTCCGATGTCGCCGTTGAAAATGCCTACGCCATCCGTGCCGTCTTTCGTCCATTCCAGACTGTAGTCATTTTTGACCTGCATCACGCGATCCCCCTCACGGAAGACGAAATCGCGGCTTTTGCGTTCATGCTTCATGCCGGACGGAGGATTCAGCGCATCCTGCAGAAGCCGGTTCAGATTGGTTGTTCCCGCCGCACCTGTGTGGGATGGCGTGATCACCTGAATCTGATTCACAATATCCGCGCCGTAGGAACGGGGCAGACGGTTTTTGTACAGATCTGCCACGGTCATGGCGATATCCTCATCCCGTTCACGGGTGAGAAAGAAGAAATCCCCGTCCTTTTTTGTGATATCCGGGAAGCGTCCCTCGTTGATGGCATGGGAGTTGGTGACGATCAGACTCGCCTCCGCCTGCCGGAAAATCTCTGTCAGACGGAACGTGGGGAATGCACCGCTGGCGATCAGATCGCCCAGAACATTGCCTGCACCGACGGAGGGAAGCTGTTCCGCGTCCCCGATCAGGATGATCCGTGCGCCGTTTTTCACTGCCCGAAGCAGGGATTCCAGAAGCAGAACATCGATCATGGAGCACTCGTCCAGAATGATGACGTCTTCATCCAGATAATTGGATTCATCCCGGGCAAAACCGGAATTGTCCTCGGATAGAAAACTCATTTCCAGCATCCGGTGAATGGTCTTGGCTTCTCTGGATGTGGCTTCGCTCATCCGCTTGGCGGCGCGTCCCGTAGGCGCGGCAAGAGCACAGTCCATACCCAGACTTTCAAAAATGGAGAGAAGCGCCCGGATAACGGTGGTTTTTCCTGTGCCGGGACCGCCGGTGAGAATCATGACGCCGCCTTCCAGCGCACCGATGATCGCCTTCCTCTGCATGGAGGCATACTGCAGTTTGTTCTCTTCCTCCATCTGCCAGATCAGCCTCTCGGCATCGCCGCTGTCCAGCCGCGGACACATCTTGTGCAGCTGCCAGAGCTTTTTGGCGGAGAATTCCTCCGCCCGGTAATACTGCGGCAGGAAGATATAGCGGCTGCCGTCCCGTTCCACCGCATACAGCCGGTGATTTCGCAGCATGTCCGCCGCATGGGGCGCGATCTGATCCGGAGACAGGGAAAGAAGCTCCGATGCAAGACGGATCGGCTCCGACTCAGGCAGGCAGGTGTGCCCGTTTCTCTGTGCCTCGCACTGGATTACATAGCTGATTCCGGCACAGATCCGCTCTGCGGAATCCAGCGGAATCCCCACAGAGGCGGCAAGCCTGTCCGCTCCGGGAAATCCGATGCCGTCGATCTCCGAACAGAGCAGATAGGGATTATCGCGGAGTCTGTCCACGGCGCTGTTGCCCCATTTTTTGTAGATCCGCACCGCGGCGGCAGGGGGAACAATGTCCCGGCAGAACATCATCACCGCGCGCACACCGGCGCTCTCTGCGAAACTCTCGCTGATCTGCGCGGCTTTTTTCGGAGAGATGCCGGGGATTTCGGAAAGCCAGTCGGGGTGATTGGCGAGGATATCGAAGGTATCCACGCCATAGCGTTCTACGATCCGGGCAGCGGTTTTCGGACCGATTCCCTTGATATTTCCCGCGGACAGATAGCGGAGAATATCTCCTTCCTCCGCGGGAAGCGTTCTTTCATAGAAATCCGCCTTGAACTGGCGGCCGTAGATGTTGTGATTCGTCCACACTCCCATGGCGGTCACCGTATCCCCCTCGGAGAGATAGGGCATAACGCCGGTGACGGTTTCACAGCCGTCCTTCGTCTGAATCTCGCAGACAGTGTAGCCGTTTTCTTCGTTCTGATAAATGATGGCGCTGACAACGCCGGACACGGTGTTTTTCCCGGAGGGATCCGCACCGGATAAAAGGGATTCCTGAATTGGCATGGCAGAGCCGCAGGCGGCTTCCTTTCGCTGAATATATATATCTATTATACAGGATTCAGCGATGTTTGTCAAAGGGTAAGCGTGTTTTTCTCGTACAGGTGTTCTGCTTTTCTGCCAGATGACGCAGGAACGTGCGGATCTCCGCCAGAATGCAGTATGCGCCAAATACAGCCAATGCGGCGAAGATAATCAGTAGTATGTCAGTCATGAATGCCTCCGCGGAGCGGTGTGCTCCACTGTCAGTATATGCGGAGGCGGCGGGGACGGTGCGAGAGAATTTGAGCGGCACTTGATTTTTTCTTGAGAAATGCTCTCTTGTAATCCGCCGGCGGATCGTGTATAATACAGATAACGGAAGCGCTTTACGGAATAATGCATATAGGAGAAACGAATGAACATCGGCAAAATAATACGCACAAGACGACGTGAGAAAGATATGACGCAGGAGGTGCTGGCAGAGATGCTGGGCGTGAGCGTTTCTGCCGTCAGTCTGTGGGAGAGCGGGAAAACCATGCCCGACATAGCACTGATACCCGCGATTTGCTCGGTGCTGGAATTGTCGGCGGATACTCTTCTGGAGGTGGATCTGGAGAAGAAAACGGCGGAGATTGAGAAAATTCGCGAGGACGCATCGAAATACGGACGACGCGGATATACGCAGGATGCGCTGACGGTTATTGATGAAGGACTGAAAAAATACCCGGACAGCGTAAAACTGCTGCTGGATGCTATGCACTACCGCTACAATCTCGGAGAAACGGATACAGTGATTGAGATCGGCGAGAAACTGTTGGAAAAAGGCGTATCATTTCCGGACAGGGGCAGTGTGATTCAGATACTGTGCTACAAGTACAGGGATAAAAATCCGCAGCGGGCAGAGCAGCTTCTGGAGGAGACGAACAGTCTGTATGTCAGCCGTGAGATGATCGCTAAGAACGCGTACACGGGAGATAAACAGTTGGATGCCATGCAGGGGATAATTCCGACTGCGCTGGATATGCTGCTGAGCGGTATTACGATGAATGTGGAAAAGGACAGCGGAGAGAGGCGCTACACCCGCGAGGAATCTGCGCTGGCGCAGGAGAAAGCGATTGCAATCGTCCATCTGATTTTTGATGAGGGGGATTTCGGCTTTTATCACTGCCGTATGGAGAGGGCCGAGATGTCGCTGGCATACTATTACGCCGACCGGCGGGATGCGGAGAAAACGCTGGGGCACTTGCGCCGTGCGGCGCACCATGCCATCGAATTTGTGAAATTCGCGGCGTACGGGGAGGATGAATACGTCAATACCTCTCTTGTTCTGCGCGGATACAAAAGCGGCGGATTCTCCACTACCGGCTCCGAAAACCAAGCGTCCATGGTGCGTAATGGAATGGCACAGAAGCGGTACGATTTTGTGCGGGATACGGATGCGTTTCGCGAAATTCTCGCATCTTTGGACGAATACGCTGGACAGTGGGACAAGATGGAATAAAATAAAACAGCTGACCGTATTGGCGGTCAGCTGTTCTGCGTTTACAGCAGGCTTTTCAGATAAATAGAAACCTTACTTCCCTTGGCACTTGTGTATACCAGTCCATTCGTTTCAAACCCCAGCGAATTGTGCAGGGCAATGCTTGCTTCGTTATCGCATCGGATTTGCTGAGACACAATTTTGTACCCTTTTCCCCGTGCTATGGAGCAGGCAAGAGACATGGCTTCTTTTGCGTATCCTTTTCGGCGAAACGCCGCGAAAACTTCCGGACCGATGGATATTACCTCTTTTGAGTGCTGATATAAGGATACCTTGCCGACAACCGTCTCTTCTTTCAGTATAGCAAACATTTCAAAATATCGGTTGTTTACCTCTTTCCGATTCCATGCGGCGATCAGTTCTTTGATTTGTTCTGTCGGCATATCCGGATGCATCGTTCGCTGCAGAGCCAATACATCGGATTCTGTGAAATTGCGCAGTATCAGCATTTTGTATCCTTATACCGATTACAATTCCGCGATAACTTCCACTTCCACCAGCACACCCTTGGGCAGTGCTTTCACTGCGACGCAGGAGCGGGCAGGTTTTTCGGTAAAAAACTGCGCATATATGCCGTTGAATGCGGCGAAATCCGCCATATCAGCGAGGAAGCAGGTGGTCTTGATCACCTTATCCAGTCCGCTGCCGGCTGCTTCCAGCACGGCGGCGAGGTTCTTGCAGACCTGACCGGTCTGCTCCTCAATGTTCGCGCCGACTACCTCGCCTGTAGCGGGGCAGAGCGGAATCTGACCGGAGGTAAATACCAGATTGCCCACAATTTTCGCCTGGGAATAGGGACCAATGGCGGCGGGGGCATTGTTTGTCGAAACGGTTTTCATCCTGATTCCTCCTTATTACAGCAGAGCAGCTTTCATTGCGGGAGCCAGATCGCGCTTCTCCCAGGGCAGATCCAGATCCTCACGACCCATGTGACCGTATGCGGCGGTCTGTTTATAGATGGGACGGCGGAGATCGAACTTCTCGATGATGGCTGCAGGACGGAGATCCACGTTTTCGGCGATATAGGCGGAGATTTTTGCTTCATCTACCTTGGCGGTACCGAAGGTGTCCACCAGTACGGAAACGGGCTTTGCTACGCCGATGGCGTATGCCAGCTGAACTTCGCACTTGTCGGCGAGACCGGCGGCTACCACGTTCTTGGCGATGTAGCGAGCCATGTAGGAGGCGGAACGGTCCACCTTCGTCGGATCCTTGCCGGAGAAAGCGCCGCCGCCGTGGCGGGAATATCCGCCGTAGGTGTCTACGATGATCTTACGGCCGGTGAGACCGCTGTCGCCGTGAGGACCGCCGATAACGAAACGACCGGTAGGATTGACATGGATGATGGTCTTCTCATCCATCAGCGCAGGATCGATCACAGGGGTAATAACGTGCTCGATGATATCGGCGCGGATCTGCTCCAGTGTTATGTCGGGATCATGCTGAGAAGAGACAACGATCGTGTCCACACGGATGATCTTGTCATCCTCATATTCCACAGTGACCTGTGTCTTTCCGTCGGGACGGAGATAGGGCAGGGTGCCGTTCTTGCGCACTTCAGTGAGGCGGAGTGCCAGCTTATGGGCTGCGGAAATCGGATACGGCATCAGCTCAGGCGTCTCGTTGCAGGCATAACCGAACATCAGACCCTGATCGCCTGCACCGGTGTCAAAGCGGTCTTCATCGCCCTGCTTGGCTTCCAGGGACTTGTCCACGCCCATGGCGATGTCAGGAGACTGACCGTGGATGGAGTTCAGTACGGCGCAGGTGTCGCAGTCAAAGCCGTATTTGGCACGGTCATAACCGATGGCGCGTACGGTTTCGCGCACGGTTGCCTGAATATCCACTTTTGCATTCGTGGTGATTTCGCCCAGCACCATTACCAGGCCGGTGGTGCAGGTGGTTTCGCAGGCAACGCGGGACATGGGATCCTGACGGAGCATTTCGTCCAGAATCGCGTCGGAGATCTGGTCACAGATTTTGTCGGGATGACCTTCCGTAACGGATTCGGATGTAAAGAGTTTTCTCATAGATTATTTCCTTTCCTTGGCGAAAAAATTGCCCCAGACAGAGTCTGAGGCAATCATAGCAACCGATTGAAACAAACTCTTATCTATCGGGAATTAGCACCTTGCCGGGAAATCCGGTAGGTTGCCGGGCATCATGGGGCCAGTCCCTCCGCCACTCTTGATAAGACTTTTTATTACACTGATATTATTCCATAGCTGTACTTCGGAGACTGCCGGAATTTCGCGAAGCGGAACGCGGAGTAAGTCCGCGCGGCAGGCTCGCGTACACGGCAAATTACCGTAAAATTACAGCTTACTGTATGCTGTGTACATTATATCATAATTCTGCTGAAAATGCAATAGGCAATATGAACGAGAATTATATCGCGCACGTACTGTATTTACGCCAGAAATGAGAGAAAAGACAAAAATCCGTAGCTGATTCCGCTCATGATAAAGGCGGCGAGCATTACCCCGGCGAAAATGGAGGGCAGGGAATACTTCATGCGCATATCCAGCAAAGCGGCGATCAGAGCACCCGTCCATGCGCCGGTGCCGGGCAGGGGAATACCAACGAATAACGCCAGACCGAAGGAGGCGTACCGCAGCACCTGATCGGATTTGCTGTGCGCTTTTTTTTCAAGCCATTCAGCGATCTTTTTAAAGTGTTTGACCGTATGCATCCACGCAAGAATTTTGCGGATGAAAAGCAGAATAAACGGCACGGGAAGCATGTTGCCGACAATGCTGATGAGGAAATTGGGGATCCACGGCAGACCGAGTGCCGCTCCGATGGGGATCGCACCGCGCAGCTCGATAAGCGGTACCATGGAGCAGAAGAAGACGTACAGATAATCTTTAATTTGTTCCAGCATGATATGTTGGGATCATGCGGGGAAATCCATTTGTCGGATTCCCCGCATCCTTTCCTGACACTTTACTTATGGAGAATCAAAGAGACGCGCTTATACAGAAGCAGATTGATGACGGAGCAGAGGATGCCCTTGACCAGATTGAACGGGGCAACGGCGAACATGACCAGCGTTTTCAGATCTCCGACCAGGGGATTGACTTTACTGCCCATGCCGACGATGGCATCCAGCGGCAATTCATAGAATTTCGAAAAGGCGGGAATCAGCACGAAGTAGTTCAGCAGACTGCCGACGATCGCCAGTGAAAACGAACCGACAACGAGGCTGATGACCGCACCTTTGCGGTTTTTGCAATATTTATAGATGATGGACGCAGGGACAACAAAGGAACATCCGGTAATAAAATTGGCAAACTCGCCGATAAAAGCGGTGGATGTGCCGTTGATCAGGATATTGATCAGATTCTTCAGCAGCTCAATTACGGCAGCTGCAATAGGTCCCATGGCGAACCCGCCCATCAGGATGATCGCCTCAGAAAGATCCAGCTCATAAAATCCCGGAGCAAACCACAGCGGAAATTCAAAGAGCATGACGATGACGGCGATGGCGGTGAGGATAGCGATTTTCGTGATCGTATGGATTTTCTTTTTGGTTGTATCACTTGCAGACATGGTTATTCTCCTTCGTATGTATGTGTACAAGGAGAAGATAAATCCCCGAACAAAAGGTGTTCGGGGATACACTAACATCCGGAAACTGCGCCGTGGCGCAGGCGGTTTAGTTATCTTCTCTCATCCGGACTCTGACCGTCGGTACAGGAATCACACCTGTTCGGCATCCCGCAGGATGTTCGTGGACTTTACCACCGGTATGGACTTTCACCATTCCCCGAAGACAATATGGAGTTAAAAGAAAATCACCGGCGATTTCTCGCCGGTGATTCTGACCGACTGAATCGGTTCAATAGCAATAATTACTCGTCGATCTCGGAAACAACGCCGGAACCAACGGTACGGCCACCTTCACGGATAGCGAAACGAAGACCCTTCTCGATTGCGATGGGGGTGATCAGCTCAACGTTCATAACAACGTTGTCGCCAGGACGGCACATTTCAACATCAGCAGGAAGAGTGATAGTGCCGGTAACGTCGGTAGTTCTGAAGTAGAACTGAGGACGGTAGCCAGAGAAGAACGGCTTCTGACGGCCGCCTTCCTTCTCAAGAAGAACGTAAACCTGACCAGCGAACTTGGTGTGGGGGTTGATAGAACCGGGCTTGCAGAGAACCTGACCGCGCTCGATTTCGTTCTTAGCAACACCGCGGAGCAGCAGACCAACGTTATCGCCTGCCTCAGCATAGTCGAGGAGCTTACGGAACATTTCGATACCGGTGATAACGGTAGATCTCTTCTCGTCAGCCAGACCAACGATTTCTACGTTATCAGCCATCTTAACGGAACCGCGTTCAACACGACCGGTAGCAACAGTACCACGGCCGGAGATGGAGAATACGTCCTCAACAGGCATCAGGAAGGGCATGTCAGCTTTACGATCCGGAGTGGGGATGTAAGCGTCAACCTGATCCATCAGCTCGCTGATGCAAGCGTAAACTGCATCGTTCTTATCGGTGGAAGCGGACTCCAGAGCTTCACGAGCGGAACCGCGAACGATCGGAATATCATCGCCCGGGAAATCGTACTCGGAGAGCAGATCACGGATTTCCATCTCAACGAGATCGCAGAGCTCATCGTCGTCAACGAGGTCGCACTTGTTCATGAAAACAACCAGTGCAGGAACGCCAACCTGACGAGCGAGCAGGATGTGCTCACGGGTCTGAGCCATCGGACCGTCAGTAGCAGCAACAACCAGGATTGCGCCGTCCATCTGAGCAGCACCGGTGATCATGTTCTTAACGTAGTCGGCGTGACCGGGGCAGTCAACGTGAGCGTAGTGACGAGCGGCGGTCTCGTACTCAACGTGACGGGTGTTGATTGTGATACCACGAGCCTTCTCTTCGGGAGCATTGTCGATCTGGTCATAAGCCATGAATTCAACATTGCCTTCGCCGATGGAGAGGAACTTGGTGATAGCTGCGGTAAGGGTGGTCTTACCATGGTCAACGTGACCGATGGTACCAATATTAACGTGGGGCTTGCTGCGCTCAAATTTTGCCTTTGCCATTGGTAAAATCCTCCTGAATTAAATGTTTGTTTTATTAGTTGTTCTTTGCGCGGACATTAACGATTTCTTCCTGGATGGACTTCGGTACGGGAGCGAAGTGTGCCGGTTCCATGGAGTACAGGGCACGACCCTGAGACTTGGAACGGAGATCCGTAGCGTAACCGAACATCTCAGCCAGAGGAACAAATGCGAGAACTTCGGTAGCACCGTTGTTCTGGGGTTCCATAGACTGGATCTGACCGCGGCGGGAGTTGAAGTCGCCGATAATATCGCCGAGATAGTCATCCGGTGTGATCGTAACGACTTTCATGATCGGCTCGGTGAGGACGGGGTCTGCCTGACGCATAGCATCCTTGAACGCCATGGAACCGGCGATCTTAAATGCCATTTCGGAGGAGTCGACCTCATGATAGGAACCGTCATAGAGGGTGACCTTGACATCGACTACGTTGTAGCCGGCAAGAACACCGTTCTGCATAGCGCCCTGGATACCCTGGTTAACAGGCTCGATGAACTCCTTCGGAATCGCACCGCCGGTAACAGCGTTGACGAATTCGTATCCCTTGCCGGGTTCATTGGGTTCGAGAATGATCTTAACGTGACCATACTGACCGGAACCGCCGGACTGACGCTTGTACTTGCATTCGTGATCGATCTTCTTGCGAACGGTCTCTTTGTAAGCAACCTGAGGCTTACCGATATTTGCCTCAACCTTGAACTCGCGGAGCAGACGGTCCACGATGATTTCCAGGTGAAGCTCGCCCATGCCGGCGATGATGGTCTGACCGGTCTCCTCGTCCGTGTAGGTACGGAAGGTCGGGTCTTCCTCAGCCAGCTTTGCGAGGGCGATGCCCATCTTCTCCTGACCGGCGCGCGTCTTGGGCTCGATTGCCTGACGGATAACCGGCTCCGGGAACTCCATGCTCTCCAGGATAACGGGGTGCTTTTCGTCGCAGAAAGTATCACCGGTGGTGGTGAACTTGGTAGCAACTACGGCAGCGATATCACCGGCATAGCAGGTTTCCAGATCCTGACGGGAGTTAGCGTGCATCTGGACGATACGACCGAGACGCTCGCGCTTGCCCTTAGTGGAGTTGTAGACGGTATCACCGGCATTGATGGTGCCGGAGTAAACGCGGAAGAAGCAGAGCTTACCGACGAAGGGGTCGGTAGCGATCTTGAACGCCAGAGCGGAGAAAGGCTCATCATCGGAAGAATGGCGCTCTTCCTCTTCGTTCGTATCAGGGTTGATACCCTTGATAGCGGGGATGTCGGTAGGAGCGGGCATATAATCGATGATAGCATCCAGCAGCTTCTGAACGCCTTTGTTCTTGTAGGAAGTACCGCAGACAACGGGAACGATCTTGTTGTCGATGGTAGCCTGACGGAGTGCCGCCTTCAGCTCGTCGATGGAGATCTCCTGACCGTCGCAGTATTTCTCGAACAGTTCCTCATTGGTTTCGCAGATGGACTCGACCATCTTTGCGTGGTATTCTTCGGCGAGTTCCTTCATGTCTTCCGGAATCTCCTCAACGCGCATGTCCTTGCCGAGATCATCGTAGTAAACGTCAGCTTCCATGTTCATCAGATCGATGATGCCGCGGAAAGTAGCTTCTGCGCCGATGGGGAGCTGAATCGGAACCGCATTCGCATGGAGTCTGTCATGCATCATGTCCACAACGCGGAAGAAATTCGCACCGTTGATGTCCATTTTGTTGACATAACCCATACGGGGAACCTTGTACATATCTGCCTGTCTCCAGACAGTTTCGGACTGGGGCTCAACGCCGCCCTTTGCGCAGAATACGGTTACAGAACCGTCCAGCACGCGCAGAGAACGCTCAACCTCGACCGTGAAGTCAACGTGACCGGGGGTGTCAATGATATTGATTCTTGTATCTTTCCAGAAACAGGTAGTAGCGGCAGAGGTAATAGTAATACCTCTTTCCTGCTCCTGTTCCATCCAGTCCATGGTTGCGCCGCCGTCGTGGGTCTCACCCATCTTGTGCGTTTTGCCCGTGTAGTACAGGATACGCTCGGACGTGGTGGTCTTGCCGGCGTCGATATGAGCCATGATACCGATGTTTCTGGTACGCTCAAGTGAATATTCTCTTGCCATTTGGTATTAAAACTCCTTTTTGGTGAACAAAAGGGGACAACTGCTGCGTCTTCACGACGCGGAAACTCAGTATCTGTAATGCGCGAATGCCTTGTTGGCTTCTGCCATCTTGTGGACGTCTTCTTTCTTCTTGAAAGCGCCGCCCAGGCTGTTCTTGGCATCCATGATCTCTGCTGCAAGGCGCTCCGCCATGGTGCGTTCGCTTCTTGCGCGAGAATACGTGGTGATCCAACGCAGACCGAGAGTCTGACGTCTGTCAGCGCGTACTTCCATAGGAACCTGGTAGTTGGCACCGCCCACACGGCGAGCCTTAACCTCCAGAACAGGCATTACGTTTTCGAGAGCCTCGGTGAAAACGTCCAGCGGATTCTGACCCAGCTTTTCCTCAACAATCTTGAATGCATCGTATACGATAACCTGGGCAACACCCTTCTTACCGTCCAGCATGATGTTGTTGATGAGCTTGGTTACAAGCTTAGAGTTGTAAAGAGGATCCGGCAGAACGTCTCTCTTGGAAATCTGACCTCTTCTAGACACTGTACTTCCCTCCTTCATTAAAAATATGAAATCACAGGTACTCGAAAGATTACTCCCGTAAGTGCAAGTGAGCGTCAGCCGTATATAAACATATATCAGCCGTGCCCGGCACTTCAGAAATGGAACTTTACGAGGGTCGCGGGACTAAGGGGTAATTACTTCTTAGCCTTAGCGCGCTTGGCACCGTACTTGGAACGGGCCTGATTACGGTTTGCTACGCCCTGAGCATCCAGCGTGCCGCGGATGATGTGGTAACGTACACCAGGCAGGTCACGTACACGGCCGCCGCGGATGAGCACGACGGAGTGTTCCTGCAGGTTATGACCGATACCGGGGATGTAGCAGGTTGCCTCCATACCGTTGGTGAGACGAACCTTCGCATACTTACGCAGTGCGGAGTTCGGCTTCTTCGGCGTGGTGGTACCTACCTTGGTGCAGACACCGCGCTTCTGCGGAGCGGACTGATCGGTGGGCTTGTTCTTGATCGAGTTGAAACCGCGCTGCAGAACGGGAGCCTTGGACTTATAGGTCTTGTCCTGTCTGCCCTGCTTTACGAGCTGATTAAAGGTTGGCATGTTCTTCCTCCATTTCTTTAGTG
>SVTS01000042.1 GCA_015063645.1 Oscillospiraceae bacterium
TCTCCCGGATTCCCATCAGCCATACAGCGGGCGGACGGAGGTATACCTCTGATACGCCGTGTATCCTGTTCCGGGCACCGTATGTGCTTCACTCTATCAATACGGCGCATACATACACCCGAACGGGACTGGCGTTTCATCCCTGTATACTCAGCGAGTACGCCAACATACTGGATCTGGGGAGACTCCGAGGACACAGGGAGTGCATGATTCCCTGCACGGAGGAGCAGATGGAATATCTGGATCAGCTGCTCAGCCGCATGCAGATAATCTGGCGGACAGGTAAGTCGGAGAAACCGTGGATTGCTCTGCTGGCGGAGGTGCTGTACGAGGTCAGCGAGATGCTGCCCGACGATATGCAGCCTGCCGGTGATACACCGCCGTATATACAGGATCTGCTATTGTACGTGGTGGAAAATATCGGGGATGATCTGAGCGCACAGACGCTGGCGAGGAAATATTTCGTCGGACATACCAAGCTGGCGAAGGATTTTAAAGCTTCACTGGGGATTACGCTTCTCGAATATGTGACAGCAATCCGTCTTACACAGGCGAAGCGGTGGCTGACAGAGGGGGTATCTATCGATGCAATAGCCAGCCGATGCGGATATGCGCAGGAATCTTCCTTTATATATATGTTCCGCCGGGAGACCGGCATGACGCCGGGAGAGTGGCGGCGGAACATGCACTGAACGTAAAAACAGGCGTGACCTATTCGGTCACGCCTGTTCTGTTTCAATTGGGATCAGCCTGCCAGTCCGGCTTCTGCCTTGATGTATTTGTCGATGAGATTCTGGATATTCTTGTTGGTGGCTTCCACCTGTTTTGCGTAGGAGGATGCGAAGTTGTTCCGATTCTTGCGCACTTCCGCGCCGATCATGGTGCCGCCCTTGACGGTGCCGGTGTAGTCGAAGAGGAACTGCTTTACGGATACATCGCGGATGATGTCGATACATTGACCGGAGTAGGAGTCGCGGGAGTACTTGGATTTCAGCGCGGACTCATAGAAGGGCTCAACAACCGAACGGTAGGACTCGGAGCACAGCGCCTCGATAACGCCGCCGATCTCGTCCGCATTCGGACAGGTGATCGGGATAGTCACAAAGTCGGAGGAGTTGTGGATGACGTTGGTGTATTCCTTCTGGGTGTCGTCCAGCATCGGATAGGGGATGATGCCGTAGTCGTCTTCCATCTCGCGGAGTTTGGCGGTGGTCGCGGCAAGCAGCTGCTCGGCGCAGAATACCATGGTTCCTTCGTTGAAGGATGCCTTGACGGTCACCTTGTCATCCATATAACCGATACCCTTGGTGTTGTGCAGAAGCGTGTTCAGCACATCCACTGCCTTGGTGGCGCGGTCGATGTCGAAATCCATGACGGGATAGCCGTTCGCGTCGCGGGTGATGCGGCGGATATCTATGGAGTATTCCATGTGATATACGAATTCGGGGTTGTTTATGTACAGACCGTAGCGGTCGCCCTCGTTCACTTCGCCGTCACCGTTCAGATCGCTGTAGACAGCCTGACACATCTCACGGAGCAGATCGTAGGTCCACTTGCGGTCGATAACGGTCTTGTACAGATCGTCTGCCTTGTAGCCGTTGCTTTCCAGCAGATCCTTGTTGAAGTACATGGCGCCCGCCTTGGTGTAGTTCATCAGGGAGATGTCACCCACCATGTAACGGATCTTTTTGCCGTCCAGAGACAGCTCTTCCATAGCGGTCTTCCACCACCACGGCTGATCGAAATCCAGATACTTGTTTCCGGAAACGTCCTGGAAGAGATAGTCACGGCTGGAGGAGATGGCGGCGTTGCCCGTGGTCAGAACGATCTGCCAGAGGTTATCGCCGGCCAGAATATTCTGCTCCATGGTATTGCCGAAGTCTTTCCACGCCCCCGAAACTTCGGTCACTTCAAATTTTGCTTTGATACGGTCTTCCACAGTGCGGGTGCGCTGATACACGGCATCGTAGACTACGTCGCCGGATTCCTCTCCGCCGCCGTCCCAGTCGATCTGGCGGACATTGGAGCGCATGTAAACGCCGACGGTTTTGCCGCCCATGGTGAAATCAACGGGCAGATTGTCTTTTACATCGGCGCGTCCGGTTTCTTTAGGGGCGGTTTCAGCTGCGGTGGTGTCTGCAGGAGTGGTGGTGCTGTCATCTGCGGGGGCGGGCGAATCGGAGCATGCTGCCAGTGCTGTCAGCAGTGACAGAGATGCGAGCAGAGAAGCGAGAAAACGTTTTGCTGACATGATTTTGGTCTCCTTTTAAATAAAATCAGATGTGGAATCTACAGATTCCAGTATAGCAATTATAACACAAATTTTATGCCGACAGTTTACAAAATGCACATGTTGTGATATAATAAGTGTACAAAATGCACATATAGGAGGCACGGCATGGATAAACCGATTCTGTACGGTGTGCATACGAATTCATTTTTCGTCAAGCATTCTGTCAATACAAACCGAAAAGAACTGAACGAGTATATGCATTTTCAGTATTCCTTCGTGTTCGGCTTTACAAATAATCTGCTGCAGCATACACTGAATGGAAGCCTGATCCGGACGAATACGCCGTTTATTCTTTTCCGTGCGCCGTTCATTCTGCATTCCTGCTCCACGCTGGACGATCAGGTGTATGATCGGTATCTGGTCAGTATCGGCGCGGGTGTGACGAGAGAATTCGGAGGAATCTGCGATCTGGCGCGCCTGCGCGGTCTGCCCGGAGGTATTATTCCGATGACGGAGGAGAAGATGCAGTCTCTGCATCCGATTTTGGAACGACTGCACCGGGCATATACGGATCAGGAGCCGAAACGGGTCTGGATCTCTCTTCTTTCGCTGCTGCTGTACGAGGTGAACCGGTTTCTGCCGCGGGATATGCCGCAGACTCCGCAGGAGCTTTCCTATATCCACGAAGTGCTGCGCTATATTGTAGAAAATATCGGAGAAGATCTGCGTGCAGAGACCCTGGCGCAGCGATTTTTCATCAGCCGCAATAAACTGATGCAGGATTTCCGGTCGGTTACACATGGCTCTGTCCATGAATATATCCGGATTATCCGCACGGCGCATGCGAAAAATCTGCTGAGTGAGGATCTGCCGATATCCGTGTTTGCACAGCGGTGCGGATATACCTATGTGTCCGCTTTCATCCGTATGTTCCGGGCTGTGGAGGGCATGACGCCGGGAGAATACCGGAAAAGTATCCGCGAACGGGAGCCTCTGCCGGGGATTGACCGGGTGGAAAATTACCGTGCGGCGAAAAATAATCCGTGACAGCACAGGAATAAAGTGTCCGTTCAGACAGTGTGAAACGGCGAAAAACAATCTTGTATTGACAAAACGCCGGTGCTTTGTTAAAATGAAAATACCCGGATACGATGTCCGACACATCAGAATATTATGTAAAAGGAGAATCCCGGCTATGAAAAAACGTATTCTTTCCGCGCTCCTGGCGTCTCTTATGCTCGTGCCCGCCCTGGCGGCATGTTCCGAGGATGTGCAGCAGACGTCGGACACCACGGCGGCGGATACCACAGTGGAGACCGATCCTCCTGAAACGGAATTGTCCGACGATCTGGAAAAGATGGATTACAAGGGACAGAGTTTTACGTTCCTTTCCAGTGATGTCGCAACAGCTCAGCATGCTGTGACGGTTTATCTGGAGGAAAGTGCAGACGTACTGAATAACGCTTTCTATCTCCGTACACAGGCTGTGGCAGAGAAGTATAATATCCGCTTTACCGATGACGTGCTTGGTTCAAGCAGTGCAAAAACCATGGAGATGTTCCAGCAGTCCGTCTCCGCCGGGGATAAGGCGTATGACGTGGGTATGCTGCACGACAGACGTGCCTTCGCTGTTGTGAGTGAGGGATATTTCATGGATATCGCCAAACTGCCAAACGTGAATCTGAAAAAGCCCTACTGGAATCAGAGCGTCAACGAAGCCATCCGTATGACGGACGAGACCTATCTCGCCTACGGCTCCATGGTGCTCAGCCTGTACGATATGACGCACGTCCTGCTGTTCAATAAGAATATGCAGGAAAATCTGAAGCTGGACGATCCTTATAAGCTGGTGCAGGACGGCGCATGGACTCTGGATAAAATGAAGGAAATGGGTCTTGCAGCCCGCCTGGACAACGGTGACGGCGTGTGGGACAAGGCAGATACATACGGCATCGTAGGCGGATACAACGCGGTTATGTATAATTTCCTGACCGCCGCGCTCACTCGTACCATGGAGGCGGACGGACAGGGCAATGTGCGCGTCCATCTGCTGACGAATCCCCGTATTGAAGAGGCATTCACCAAAGTGATGGATATCTTCTGGGATCCCGGATTCTGGTATACAAAATCCAATAATTCCAACGATTATTACACCAAAGATACCTTCTTCCAGACGAATCAGTCCCTTTTTGCCGATCATACCTTCTTCTCCATGATCCAGCTGCGGGATATGGAGGCGGATTTCGGCGCGATTCCGTTCCCTAAACTGGATGCATCTCAGGAAGAATACGGCACGATGGTGGAAGCGGGTGCCCGTGTCCTGACCGTTCCGGTCACTACCCGGACCCCTGCCCTGACGGGTGCGGTGATAGAGACGATGAACTTCCTCTCCTACCGCGACGTGATTCCCGCTTATTATGAAGTTGTGCTCAAGCAGAAGGTCAGCCGAGACAGCGAATCCGCTCAGATGCTCGATCTGATTCTGAACTCCATCCACTACGATCTGGGAGCGACGATGTTCAATGATCAGGTCAAGGACGGTATCTTCCGCAACCTGATCCGCGACAACAAGCGTGAATACGTCTCCACCGTAACTGCTCAGCTGCCCAAAATCGAATCCGCCATCGTTAATGCAGGCGGCAAAGCCATGCTGACGGAATAAACGGAGAATTCGCTGACATTTGAAAAATGAACAGGAGAGTGCATCTGCACTCTCCTGTTGTGTTATTTCTTCTTCTTTTTGGTCACAATCAAGGCTGCAGCCGCGATGATCACCGCAGCCGCGATGCCGACGAAAATCCACACCGTACTGTTTGCTGCCGGATCACGATCGGTGAGCGGCTGCGAGGCGGTATCGGGGGCTGATTCGGTATCAGTGACGCCGGCGGCGGTTTCGGGGGCAGCTGTTGTCTGGGGCGCGGTGGTTTCGGGCGGAGTCTCGCTTTCATACAGCACCAGATCGTAATGACTCTCTTGACTGAAATACTCGTCGTGCAGGATGGAGTAATACTCCACGGTCATTTTCGAGCCGTCCTCGGAAAAGTAGAACATGGCGATCAGTCCCAGCGAGCCGATATCTTTGTGGTCACGGTCCAGACTCTGCGGGTCGATAAGCATCTGGGTGACGGTGTTGCCGTTCTTGCCCTTCTGCTGGAAATACAGAACATCGTTCGCGGAGATGTGCCCCGAGAGCACGAGGAAAATGTTCTCATACCGGGAGACGAACTTTTCCCACAGATCATCCCCGTCATTGAAGATGGGGTTGTCCGCGGAGGGGAGATATTTATCACCGGGGGACAGCGTGGTTTTGTCCCGGTTCATATAAGCGTGTGTGGTGATGATGGCGCGTCGGTCGGGGTACTTTTCCAGAATACCCCCCGCCCACTGCAGAACATCATCGGTGGCGCCGTAGTCCAGCATGAGCAGCAGATAGTCCGTCTTACCTGCGGTGAAGGTACAGTAGGCATTTTCCATCTTCCCCTCTTTGAAGAAGCCGGACTCACCGCGGGACTTCAGCTGACTGTAGTACGCATCGGTTCCCAGATAACGGTTCATGGAGCTGCTTGCATCGTGGTTGCCGCGGGTGAGTGTGTAGAAGACCTTTCCGTCCAGAAGAGAGATGCCGTCCGTTGCGGCGGTCCACTGCTGCGTGGTGTCGGAGTCCGTGATGTCACCCAGACCGATAACACATTCGATTTTCTTTTTGTCTTTATTGTTTACGATCCACTGATAGTATCTCGTCACATTCTCCGGGTTGTCGCGGACCATGCATTGCGTGTCGCCGACAACGGCGAAAGAGTATGCATAATCGGTTACGGGCTTTTTGTCCTTTACCCAGTTGACCCCGGAGGTGTCTATCCGCAGCTGACAGCCGTTTCCGCTGAGATCCTCGGAACTTGTAATGCCGGCGGACAACTTGTGCCACACCAGCAGATTGTCAGTGCCTGCGCGGATGCCTGCATAGTCAGCTTTAATCTCATCGGCGGTGCGAACGTCAGAGAACACAGCGATTTCACGGATCTCACCGAGGAAATACTGATCGTTCTCCTGACGGTAGTCACCGCCCACACAGAGGGGCTTCGGAGTCTTTTCCCTGACAGTATAGGCATAAGGCTGGGCGGCGGTATCGGAGGTCTGGACGAATTTGCCGTTTATGTAGCAGTGTGCCTTGCCTGCGGTTTCGTCCTTCACAACGGCGATGTGCACCCATTCTCCCGTGGCAACGGAGGAAACGGGAACATCGGTGAATTTATGACGGACAAAGGAGCCGCCCGGCGTCTCGTAGTACAGTTCCAGATTTTTGCTGTTGAACTCAAGGGAAATGCCGTCGATGGATGCCATGGCGGCGCCGAGCGAGTAACTGCTGAGGATCACCCCGGCGCGGCCTGTGTATCCCTCGGGGAGACGGATAACCGCCTCAAAGGTCAGCGGAGGCTTTTCCAGGCTTTTCGAGAGGGAAAAAAGCCTGTCAGCGGTAAAGGTCATTCCGGCATTGTCCTCCGCCGCCGCAGCGGGAACCGCCAATGCGGACAGAATCATCAGCACACTCAGAAGCACAGCGGCGATCTTTTTTTTGAAAAGCATGGAAAATCTCCTTTAAGTTGTCATATTCTACATATTAGTATAGCATGCATGAGGGAAAAGTGCAAGATAAAACGGAAGAAAAAACAGCAAATTTTTCTTTTTTGGCGGGGTGGCATAAATTCGGGAAAGCCCCGTGACAAATCCGCCGATTTGTGGTATAATGTACACAGCATACAGATTACTGTAATTGTACGATAGTTTGCTGTGTACGCGAGTCTGCCGCGCGGACGGTGTCCGCGTTCCGCTGCGCGGAATTCCGGCAGTCTCCAACGGGAGGCTATGGTATAATGTACACAGCATACAGAAAGCTGTAATTGCACGATAGTTTGCTGTGTACGCGAGCCTGCCGCGCGGACTCTGTCCGCGTTCCGCTGCGCGGAATTCCGGCAGTCTCCGAGATATATACTGTATCAGTTCATCAACGGAGGTACATCCATGGAATCACCGACAATCCGCACGGAGGCACTGATCGGCGCGGAGGCGATGGCGCGTCTGGGGGCGGCGAAGGTCGCCGTGTTCGGCATCGGCGGCGTGGGATCCTATATCGCGGAGGCGCTTGCACGGGCAGGCGTTGGGTCGCTTCTGCTTATCGACGGTGATGAGGTCGCTCTCTCCAATCTGAACCGCCAGCTGATCGCGGATATCACCACCGTCGGCATGCGCAAGGTGGATGCCGCCAGAGAGCGTATCGCCCGGATCGCACCGGACTGCGCGGTGGAGACAAAGGATATCTTCTATCTGCCCGAAAACGCGGATGCGGTGGATTTTACCGGACTCAGCTATGCGGCGGATGCGGTGGATACGGTCAGCGCAAAACTGACGATCATCGAGCGTGCCCGCGCGGCAGGTGTACCCGTGATCTCCTCCATGGGAACGGGAAACAAACTCCATCCTGAAATGTTCGAGATCACTACGGCAGAGAAAACCTCCGTCTGTCCGCTGGCGCGGGTGATGCGGCGGGAGCTGAAAGTGCGCGGGATCACCGGTGTAAAAGTCCTTTACTCCAAAGAGGAGCCGCGGAAGAGCGCAATGCCGCCGGATGAAAACGGGCGCGCGGCGCCTGCCAGCATATCCTTCGTCCCCTCTGCGGCGGGACTGATGATCGCCGGGGAAATTATCCGTGAGATCGCCGGGATCGATTGATCCGTACCGAAAACAATCCGAACACCATTTATTTATATAAAGGAGAAATAGTATGTCCATTTTTTCTAAATCCACTAAGACCGTTGTTCTCTCCGTGGAGGGAATGAAGTGTGAGAAGTGCGCCGCCCGTGTAAAATCCACTCTGGAAAAAGTCCGCGGCGTGACTGCGGAGATTTCTCTCGATGAGGCTTCCGCCACGGTGGTCTGCCCCGAAAAGACCGATGCCGCCGCGCTTGCCTCCGCTGTCACCGAGGCAGGCTTCCCCGCATCCGTGAAGGCGTAAATCCATCTGCCGGGAAAATTCTTAAAAAATCCTTAAATATTTGCGCTGTTCTTAATTTCGACATAATTATAAACTATAATTAAATAAGCGCAAAGCGTGTCACGATGCGCGGCGGAGAGTTTTTCTCCGCCGCCGTTTCATTCCAGGGGAAGCAGGAGGACTTCTATGACAATCAAACCGGATATTCTGATTCTTGCACCCATGGCGGGATATACGGACGCACCCATGCGTTCCCTCTGCCGCCGTCTCGGCGCGGATTTTTCTGTGACCGAGATGGTCAGCGCCGCCGCGCTTTGCTATAAGGATCTGAAAACCGCGCCTCTTGCCGCCATTACGGAGGAGGATGCTCCCGCATCCGTCCAGCTGTTCGGACACGATCCCGCACAGATGGAAGAAGCGGCGGGCATGATCGCCTCCGGCGAGTATACCGGCTGCTGCACGGACAGGCTGCCTGCGGCGATCGATATTAATATGGGCTGTCCTGTGCGGAAAATCGTCACCGCCGGCGACGGCAGTGCTTTGATGAAAAATCCCGCCCTCTGCGGCGATATGGTCCGTGCCGCCATCCGGGGCGCTGCGCCGTACGGTATCCCCGTTACGGTGAAAATCCGTGCCGGCTGGGACCGCGCATCCGTCAATGCCGTAGAAGTGGCTCTTGCCTGCGCCGAAGCGGGCGCGAAGATGATCTGCGTCCACGGACGTACGAGGGAGCAGATGTATGCCCCCTCCGCCGACTGGTCGGTGATCGCCGCCGTCCGGGCGGCGCTCCCACGGGAGATCCCCGTCATCGGCAACGGAGATATTACCTCCGCGGAGGATTACCGCCGCATGATCGCCGAAACGGGCTGTGACGGCGGAGCCATCGGGCGGGCTGCCATGGGCAATCCGTGGGTGTTCGCCGAAATCCGCGCCATGCTCCGTGGAGAGACATTTACCCCGCCCGGTGAGGACGAATGCCGCAGAACCGCCGTGCAGCTGGCACGGGAGGTGGTGGCATGGCAGATCCGTCACGGCGGCAGCGAAAGACAGGCAGTGCACGAATGTCGGGGCAGATGTGCCCATTTCATCCGCCAGAGCCGCGGTGCCGCGGCGATACGTGCCAGAGTCCATCAGGCGGATTCCCTGGCGGATATCGAGAACGCGCTGAGCGCGGAGTGAAATTTTCACCGCAGAAAATTTTCTTCTGCCTGTAACAAAACCCGATTTTTTTCGTCATAATATATACACCATTTGGACGCATCTGCGCCCGGAAAGGAGATCTCATGTCCTCCGAATTGGCACTTGTGGAGCGGGCACGGAGCGGCGATGACGCCGCTTTTGAAGAAATTGTCAACCGCTACAGCCGCCTTGTGTATAATATTGCCCTGCGCTCCGCTGCCTCGCCGGAGGATGCTTCCGATATCACGCAGGAGACGTTTCTCAAAGCGTGGCGGTCGCTTTCTGCTTTCCGGGGTGACTGTGCGCTGTCCACCTGGCTGTGCCGTATCGCCATCAACTGCGCCTGCGATCATGCCCGTGCGGCAAAGCGGCACTATTCCGTCTCTCTGAGCGCACCCGAGGAGGACGGCGGCGGGGAATTCGATATTCCCGTCACCGATACCGCCGCTCTGCCGGAGGAGGAAATCACCCGCCGGGAGGAGATCAGCGCCGTGCGCGACGCCATCGCCGCTCTGCCCGATGAGCAGAGAATGATCGTCACCATGCGGGATATCACCGGTCTTTCCTATGCGGAAATCGCCGATTCTCTGGGGCTGGAAATGGGTACGGTGAAGAGCCGTATCAACCGTGCCAGAAATGCTGTAAAGAATTTTCTCCTGGAGCGGAACTTTTTTACATAATCATCGTCTAACAGGTACAAAGCAAAAAACAGGAACCCGCCCGGTGCGGGAATGGTTGATTGTATGAATATGGAAAACAGTTGTCAGGATTTATCCTGCGAGAGAGCGGCTTCTCTTCTCGATGAGGGAATAAAGCCTGCGGAAAACGCCGCCCTCGCGGCACATCTTGCCCGGTGCGGCGAATGCCGTGTCATGGCGCGGATCATGGAGCTGAGCGCATCCCTTGCGGCGGAAGTGCCTGTCGGCATGACCGACTCCGTGATGCGGTGCATCCGCGTGGAGCGGACGAAGCAGGCGGCGCGCATGCGCTTTATCCGCCGATTCGGCGCAGCGGCAGCAGCGGCGGTGCTTGTTCCCGCGGCAGTGATTCTGGCTCCGATTCTCTTCCGCGCGGAGGACGCGGCGCCTGTCACGTCCGCGGAGGAAGATGTTTTGGCTGCCGATACGCAGCCGGAGACACTGGCGGCGGCAACAGCAGAAGCGTATGCGGATACAACTTTTGTCCCTCCGGTGCTGGTGATGACCCCGCCGCCCGCGGCAGTCACAACCGCTGTATCCGAGGAGGCGAAAACAACTACAGCACTCGTTCCACCCGCGGGCTCTGCACCGTCCTATGTGAGTCAGGATAAAAATCAGAAAATCCCGAGCACCTATGCCACCATGGCAGTGGAGGATTTGAAAACGGAGCGTCCCCTGCAGGCGGTGTTCACCGCACTGATCGGCGCTGAGGCGGCTTCCTCTCTCAAAGAAGATGACCTTGCCGCCGCCGCACTTCTGTGCTATGAACACGAAATCACCCGTGCGGAATTCCTGGAAGCCGCCGCGGCGCTGGAAGTGGTATTTACCAAAGATCAGTTGGACGCGATTTTTGGATAAAGAGAAAAGCGGGGGAACCCCTTTGGAAAGGGATTCCCCCGTACCCCCTCCCGAAACCTTTTAAGCAAATAAATAAATGAAGTGCAGTGATACTCTGTCCAATAAGTACCGCTGCACCTTATTTGTTTTATGCCTAAAAGTTTCGGGAAGGGGTCCGGGGAAACCTCTTTTCAAAGAGGTTTCCCCGGTATAATTCATTCGCTTATTCCATTCTCCATGCACCTGCGTCCGCGTCGCTGGGCATCGCCCAGTCACCCCGGGGTGAGAATCCCACGGATCCGACCTTCGGTCCGTCGGGCAGGCAGGAGCGCTTGAACTGCTGGATGAAGAAACGCCGGCAGAATGTCTTCAGCCACTTTTCCACGGCTGCCTCGTCAAATCTGCCCGCGAATGCGGCGCAGGCGAGGCGGAAAATCTTCTCCGGCGTATATCCGCGGCGCACCAGACAGTAGAGGAAGAAATCGTGCAGCTCATACGGACCGACAATGTCCTCGGTCTTCTGGGCGATCTCACCGTCTTTGGCAGGCAGAAGCTCCGGCGAAACGGGCGTGTCCAGAATGTCTCCCAGAACTGCGGCAAGGGCATCCTGCCCGCATTCCGCCGCTTCGGCTGCACAGTGCTCCACTACACAGCGGATCAAGGTCTTTGGAATGCCGGCGTTCACGCCGTAGTTGGACATGTGATCCCCATTGTACGTCGCCCATCCCAGCGCCAGCTCGGACAAGTCGCCCGTGCCGATCACCAGCGCATTCGTCGCGTTCGCCAGATCCATGATGATCTGCGTCCGCTCACGCGCCTGGGAATTCTCATATACAACGCTGTGATCCTCGGGATCGTGACCGATGTCCCGGAAGTGGATGCCCACAGCCTCGGCGATGGGAATCTCCCGGAAGGAGGTGCCCAGCTCCTCGGAGAGCGTCTGAGCATTGGATTTTGTGCGGCTGGTGGTGCCGTAGCAGGGCATCGTCACCGTGGTGATCTTCGTCCGGTCCCAGCCCAGTACGTCGAATGACCGCGCTGTCACCAGCAGGGCAAGACAGGAATCCAGACCGCCGGAGATGGCAACAACGGCACCGCCTGCATGCGCGGCAGTCAGCCGGCGCGCCAGTCCGTGGGACTGTATTTCCAGAATCCGCGCACAGCGCGCGGCACGTTTTTCCGGATCCGCAGGGATGAAGGGAAGCGCCGGCACCGGATGAGGCAGAATATCCGTCTTCCGCAGAGGCAGATCAAAGACAATCTCCTGCGCATCCGCTTCCGTGCCGTCGAAAATGCCGGTGCGGCGGCGTTCCGCAAGCAGTGCGGACAGATCCGCGGAGACTGCGGTGAAAGCGGCAGATTCTCTCTCAAATGCCGCCTTTTCGGCGATGATCCTGCCGCCCTCCGCGATCAGAACACGTCCGCCGAATACTGCGTCCGTGGAGGATTCGCCCATGCCCGCATCCGCGGATACATAGGCGCAAGCCAGATTGCCGCTGCGGAACGAAACAAGCTCTTTCAGCTTCCGCTCGGTCGTTACCGTCTCGGGCATTCCGTTCAGATGGGCGATCACCGATGCGCCTGCGGCGCAGAGCCGCACGGACGGCGGCACGGGCAGAAAGGCGTCCTCACCGATCTCCGCACCGACTGTCAGATCGGGCATGGCGGCACAGCGGAAGAGAAGACCCGTACCGAAGGGGATCTCCTCACCGCCGAGCGTGATCACGGACCGCGCAGCGGGCGCGGGCGAAAAACAGCGGCTCTGCGCCGGTGCGCCGATGCGGGGGATGAACGATTTCGGCACGATGCCGAGAATCTTTCCGTCCGTGATGGCGGCGGCACAGTTGTACAGCTTTCCTTCCCTGATCAGCGGCACGCCCGCAAAGGTGAGCATCGGCATACCCGCCGTGGCGGCGGCGATGTCTGCAAGGGCTTTTTCCGCCGCCTGCATGAGGGCGGACTGGAAGAACAGATCCCCGCAGGTGCATCCCGTTATGCACAACTCGGGCAGAACGAGTACGGCACAGCCAGCCTCAGCCGCCTCACGGATCAGCGGGATGATCTGTGCCGCATTAGCGGCGGGATTGGCAAGGTGAAGCGCGGGTACGCCCGCGGCAAGAGTGAAAATTCCGTCTTTCATGTGAAAAATTCCTTTAGTAAAATTTCAGGTAAAAATCTTGTAGTACGCATGAAATTGTTGTATAATACCATTATACGCCATTCTGCCCGGGAAATCAAGGCGCGACGTTATTTTTTCGGAGGATGAACCCAAATGCTTGACAATACTGCCCTTGCACTGCTGTGCGATTTTTACGAGATCACCATGGGACGCGGCTACTTCAAAGCCGGACTGCGGGATCGGATCGCGTATTTCGATGTGTTCTACCGCAAAAATCCCGACGGAGGCGGATACGCCATCGCCGCCGGTCTGGAACAGATCGCCGATTATATAAAGAATCTCCGCTTCGGCGCGGACGATATCGAATATCTCCGTTCCAAAAAGATTTTCGATGAGGATTTCCTCACCTATCTGCAGACATTCCGCTTTACCGGCGATATCTGGGCAGTGCCTGAGGGAACCGTTATCTTCCCCGGCGAGCCGATCATCACCGTCCGTGCCCCCGTCATCGAGGCACAGCTGATCGAGACGTACGTCCTGCTTCAGATCAATCACCAGACGCTGGTCGCCACCAAGGCGAGCCGCATCGTCCGCGCCGCGGACGGCCGTCCCGTCTCCGAATTCGGCTCCCGCCGTGCGCACGGAGAATCTGCCGCTGTGCTGGGTGCCCGTGCCGCTTATATCGGCGGATGCGCCGGCACCGCATGCGCGATTTCCGATAAAATGTTCGGCGTGCCCGCCGGCGGAACGATGGCGCATTCCTGGGTGCAGATGTTTGACGATGAATACGAAGCCTTTGCGACCTACTGCCGTCTCTATCCCGATTCGCCCACGCTGCTGGTGGATACGTACAACGTGCTCACCTCCGGTATTCCAAACGCGATCCGTGCCGTAAAGGAAATCCTGTGGCCGATGGGCAAGACCAAATGCGCCATCCGCCTGGATTCCGGCGACATCACCTATCTGACGAGAAAAGCCAGAAAGATGCTGGACGAGGCCGGGCTGACTGACTGCCGCATCACGGTGTCCAATTCGCTGGACGAGCATATTATTGACGAGATTCTGCGCCAGGGTGCGCAGGTGGATGCTTTCGGCGTGGGCGAGAGACTGATCACTGCATCGTCGATGCCCGTGTTCGGCGCAGTGTATAAGCTGGCGGCTACCGAGGAGAACGGAGAGATCACTCCGAAAATCAAGATCAGCGAGAACACCGCCAAGATCACCAATCCCCACTTCAAGAAGGTCTACCGCCTCTACGGTGAGGAAGGCAAGGCGGAAGCGGATTATATCTGCCTGCATGACGAAACACTGACGGATAACGAGCCGCTGGAGCTGTTCGATCCCGATTATACCTGGAAGCGCAAGACGATGACCAAATACACCGCACGGGAGCTGCTGAAGCCCATCTTCCTGGGCGGAGAATGTGTATACGAATTCCCGCCGCTCTCTGAGGTGCGCGAAAACTGCCGCCGGGAGATCGAAAGCATGTGGGGCGAGGTGCTCCGCTTTGAGAATCCCCATAACTATTACGTCGATCTTTCCCAGAAACTGTGGGATCTGAAGCACGAAATGCTCCGCAGCAGACGGGGATGAGGAAAATGGCAATCAGTTGGACTTTGTTTGCCGCCGCAAGCGGATATTCGACGGATAGCGTGACGAGTACGGCAGGCGATTAAATATCGTTTCGCTGAAATTATAACACGGGATGTCGTAGGCGCCATCCCCTACAAAAATGGATTTTGTACGTTATCCGACAAAATCCGATTCCGTAGGGGACGGCGCCCTCGACGTCCCGTGCATATTTTTCTCCGCGCTCCCGTTCTGTGACAGACGCGGAGTTTTTGTTTACTCTTCACCGTCAATCAGGTATTCATACGACACTTCCAGCACGCGGCATAGCGCCCGCAACTCAATATCCGTGACAAACCGCTTGCCTGTTTCTATGCGGGTAATAACATTTTTATCCACATCCAACCCGTAACACTGCAGGGCTGCCGCCAGATCGCGCTGGGAAAAATCCTTTTTCAGCCGTGCCTCGATCAGGCGTTTGCGAATCAGGTTCTTTTCGCCGCTTTCACTGCGTGGTTTTGGCATGTTTTTATACTCCGTTTTGTCTCATATTTTGCACTGTGTATTGATTTTATACCAAAAATATGATACAATTGGTTGTAAAAGTGAGACAAAATGGGAGCGGAGGATAAAACAAATGCTCAATACCCCTGCGTTTTCAGATATGATACGCATACAGATTGAAATCATGAGCGGTATATCGTACGAGACGGAGGCGGAGATGTATGGAATTACGGTGGACGATGTGCGGCGATTCACAAGACAGCTGCGGGATCAGTTTGTCGAAAACTGTACGCTTGTGCCCGGCAGATACAGGAACACGGTACGTGTACGCCCGGAATTTCTGCGGCGTGTGCATAATACTCTTCTGGATGTAAAGAACAGCGATGCGCCGTATTGCCGGGAATTTTTTTGCTGCAGTGAATGTTGTGTCTTCTGGCACTTTCTGTATAATCTTCATTTTTATTACGGTGACAGTATTTTTCGCTGTCCTGATGGATATGCAGATAATCCCGGACACCTGTATCTGCTGGGGAAGCCGTACTGTTTCCCCAAATCCCCCATATCCTCTTGACAAAATCCGCCTTTTGGCGTACAATTATTATATATCGGAATGGCATCCCGATGCCATTCTTTTTTATTTGAAGGAGCCAACTCTATGAGCACTGTTACCGAGATTTTTTCCAGCCGTGTTTTTGATGATGCCGTGATGCAGCAGCGTCTTCCCAAGGAGACGTACAAAGCACTCCGTCAGGCGATCAATATCGGCAAACGTCTGGATATGGATGTCGCCAATGTCGTTGCCAACGCCATGAAGGACTGGGCGATCGAGCTGGGCGCGACTCATTATACCCACTGGTTCCAGCCCATGACCGGCATCACCGCAGAGAAGCACGACAGCTTTATCTCCCCCACCGGCGACGGACGGATCATCATGGAGTTCTCCGGCAAAGAGCTGATCAAGGGCGAGCCGGATGCGTCTTCCTTCCCCTCCGGCGGTCTGCGCGCCACCTTTGAGGCACGCGGCTACACCGCCTGGGATCCCACCTCCTATGCGTTCATCAAAGACGGTGTGCTCTGCATTCCCACGGCGTTCTGCTCCTACGGCGGCGAGGCGCTGGATAAGAAAACACCCCTGCTCCGCTCTATGGAAGCGGTGAACAAGCAGGCGCTCCGCATTCTCAAACTTTTCGGCATCAGCGATGCACAGGCGGTTAAGACCGAAGTCGGTCCCGAGCAGGAGTATTTTCTTGTGCCTGTGGAGCTGTATGACCGCCGCCGCGATCTGGTCTATACCGGACGCACCCTCTTCGGCGCAAAGCCGCCCAAATGCCAGGATCTGGACGATCACTATTTTGGCGTGATCAAGCCCCGGGTCGCCGCGTTCATGAAAGAGCTGAACGAGGAACTCTGGAAGCTGGGCATTCTCGCCAAGACCGAACATAACGAGGCGGCTCCCGCACAGCATGAGCTGGCGCCTATCTTCTCCACTACCAATATCGCCACCGATCACAATCAGCTCACCATGGAGCTGATGCAGAAGATCGCCCGCCGGCACGGCATGGTCTGCCTGCTCCACGAAAAACCCTTCGAAGGCGTGACCGGCTCCGGCAAGCACAATAACTGGTCCCTGTCCACCGATACCGGTGTGAATCTGGTGAAGCCGGGCGAAACTCCCGCGGAAAATGCCCAGTTCCTGCTCTTCCTCGTCGCTGTGATCAAAGCGGTGGACGAGTATCAGGATCTGCTCCGCATCTCCGCCGCAAGCGCGGGCAACGATCACCGTCTGGGTGCTCACGAAGCACCGCCGGCAGTTGTGTCCATGTTCCTCGGGGACGAGCTCAACGCGATTCTGGATTCCATCAAGAACGATACGCCCTACAACGCCAGAGAAAAGGAACTGCTGAAGGTAGGCGTGCACGTCCTGCCCCGCTTCCCCAAGGATACCACGGACCGCAACCGTACCTCTCCGTTTGCCTTCACGGGTAATAAATTCGAATTCCGTATGGTCGGCTCCGCCGCCTCCATCTCCGACGCCAATACCATGATCAACACCGCCGTGGCGGAGGAACTGCGCCAGTTTGCGGATGAGCTGGAAACTGCGGAGAATTTTGAGGAAGCCCTGCACGATCTGATCCGCCGCGTGATCCGCGCGCACGACCGGATCATCTTCAACGGCAACGGCTATGACGATGCATGGATTGCCGAAGCGGAGAAGCGCGGTCTGATGAATCTGCCCACCACGCCGGACGCGCTGCCCCATCTGCTGGATGAGAAGAATATCAAGCTGTTCACCACCCATAAAGTCTTCAGTGAAACGGAACTCCACGCACGGTGTGAGATCATGCAGGAGAATTACTGCAAGATCGTGAACATCGAGGCGCTGACCATGCTGGAAATGGCGCGCCGGGAGATCCTTCCCGCTGCTGCGGGCTATGTTTCCACGCTTGTGGACAGCGTATGCAAAAAGCATGAGGTCGGCATCGACGCCGGCTATGAAAAGGATCTGGCTGCGGAGCTGTCCGCACTGTGCGCATCGGTGAACCGTGGCGTGAAAGCGCTGGAGGATGTGCTGGATAACGTGCCCGAGGGGGACAAGACCGCTCAGTCCATGTATTATAAAAATGCGGTTCTGCCCGCGATGGCGGAGGTCCGTGCTGCCGCGGATAAGCTGGAAGTGCTCTGTCCCGCGGACCGCTGGCCGATCCCCACTTACGGCGATCTGCTCTTCGGCGTAAAATAAATGTAAAATCAGAACGCGTTTCCCACCCGGGAAACGCGTTTTTTTACATAGATTTAACATGAGTGCGATTTTGAATTTAACGCGGTATGACGTATAATGGTATCATGCGAAAAACAGAGAAAAATAAAAGAAAAGAAGGAAGATCCGTATGAGTATTTTTGACGTACTGAATCTGATCGGCGGACTCTGTCTCTTCCTGTTCGGCATGAACATCATGGGACAGGCACTGGAACGCCGGGCAGGCAGCAGCCTGCAGTCCCTCCTCGGCAAACTGACCACCAGCAGACTCGCCGGTCTGCTGACCGGTCTCGGTGTTACCGCCGTGATCCAGTCCTCCTCCGCCACCACGGTTATGGTGGTCGGCTTCGTCAACTCCGGTCTGATGACGCTGAAGCAGGCGATCAACGTGATCATGGGTGCCAACATCGGTACCACAGTCACCGCATGGATCCTCAGCCTTGGTGATATTGACGGCGATGCGCTGATTCTGCAGCTGCTTAAGCCCACCTCCTTCACGCCCATCCTTGCTCTGATCGGCGTGGTGCTCTATATGTTCTGCAAGAGCGATAAGAAAAAGGACACCGGTATGATCCTTCTGGGATTTGCCGTGCTCATGTTCGGTATGGATACCATGACCGGTGCCGTATCCGGTCTGCGCGATGTTCCCCAGTTCCAGCAGCTGTTCGTTATGTTCAAAAATCCCGTACTTGGCGTTCTGGCAGGAGCGATCCTTACCGCGGTCATACAGTCTTCCTCCGCCTCTGTCGGTATCCTGCAGGCACTTGCCGCCACCGGCGCCGTCTCCTACGGTGCCGCTGTGCCGATCATCATGGGTCAGAATATCGGTACCTGTGTCACGGCGATTCTCTCTTCCTTCGGTACCAACCGGGGCGCCAAGCGTGCCGCTCTGGTGCATCTCTCCTTCAACGTGATCGGTACTGCCGTGTGGCTGAGTGTGTTCAGCATCGCTGATCTGATCTTCTCTCCCGCACTTCTGGATGAGGCTGCATCCCTGTCCGGTATCGCTACCGCTCATTCTCTCTTCAATATCCTTTGCACCCTGCTTCTCCTTCCCATGTCCGGACTGCTGGAAAAACTGGCATACAAACTGGTTCCTGATACCAAAAAGCCGGAGGAAGTTATCCTTTTGGACGAACGTCTTCTCGCCACGCCCACGCTGGCACTGGAACGCTGCTATCACCTTGCAACCGATATGGCGCGGGACGCCATCGGTGCACTGCGTGACGGCATTCGCTGCCTGCACAGCTATTCTCCCACGCTGGCGCAGTTTATCCGCGAAATGGAGGATAAGACGGACCGGTATGAGGACGAGATCGGTACGTTCCTTGTCAAACTCAGCTCCACCCGAACCACGGATGAGGACGGCGTTGCCTCGGCAGAACTGCTGAAGGTGATCGGTGATCTGGAAAGAATCTCCGACCACGCGGTGGATCTGGTGGAATCCGCAGAGGAAATGCAGGCGAAAAAACTCACCTTCACCGATGCGGCTGTGACGGAGTTGAAAAACATGACGTCAGCAATCGATGAGATTCTTGCTCTGACTATGGCGGCGTTTGCCGACGGCGATATGGAGGCGGCACTGAACGTGGAGCCGCTGGAACAGATCATCGATGCGCTGAAAGAAAAACTCCGCAGCGGACATATCCGGCGTCTGCAGCAGGGTCAGTGCTCCATTGAAACCGGCTTCGTGTGGTCGGATATCCTGACCACGCTGGAACGCACATCGGATCACTGCTCCAACATTGCCGGCTGTGTGATCGATGCAAGGGATCATAACCTGAATATCCATCAGTCCCTGCGCGATATGAAAGCCGGCAGCGAGCACTTCAAAGCGCAGTATGAAATCTTTGCAGGCAAATATCTGGCAAACTGAATCTATACAGCTCTCTCCGCGTTTTCCGCCGCGGAGAGGGCTTTTTCTGGCTGTTTTTGCAGAAAAATTCCCGAAACCACTTCCAAACGGTCTGTAAATGGGGTATAATATACGCAGAATTCCCGCTGTACGGCGGAAAGGAGCGTATTATGACCATCTTTGACATTCTCAATCTCATCGGCGGCCTTGTTCTGTTCCTCTTCGGTATGAACGTCATGGGCAATGCCCTGGAGAAGCGGGCGGGCAACCGACTCAAGAACATTCTCGGCAGCATGACCTCCAACGTGTTCAAGGGATTTTTGCTCGGTCTCGGCGTCACCGCCGTGATCCAGTCCTCTTCCGCTACCACCGTTATGGTCGTAGGCTTCGTCAACTCGGGGCTTATGACCTTGAAACAGGCGGTCGGTGTGATCATGGGCGCAAACCTCGGTACATCCGTGACCTCATGGCTGCTTTCCACCACTGCGATCGACGGCGACAGCCTTTTCATGCAGCTGCTCAAACCGACTTCCTTCACGCCGGTTCTGGCGCTGATCGGTCTGGTTTTCTACATGTTCCAGAAGAACGCCAAGCGCAAGGATACCGGTCTGATCCTGATCGGCTTTGCTGTATTGATGTTCGGTATGGATATGATGTCCGATTCCGTCTCCGGACTGCAGGATGTACCGCAGTTCCGTGAGGTGCTGACTCTGTTCTCCAACCCGATCCTTGGTGTGATTGTCGGTACCGTGTTCACCGCGGTGATCCAGTCCTCCTCTGCATCTGTCGGTATTCTGCAGGCTCTGACCACCACCGGCTCGGTGACGATTGCAACCGCTGTGCCGATCATCATGGGTCAGAATATCGGTACCTGCGTCAGCGCGATGATTTCCTCCATCGGTGCATCCAAGAACGCACGCCGTGCTGCCATGGTGCATCTGCTCTTCAACATGATCGCTACGCTGATCATCCTGCCGGTATATTATCTGGTGGATTTCATTGTGGATTTCTCCTTTATGGAATCCGCGGCGGATCCGTTTATCATCGCTGTACTCCATACCGCGTTCAAGATCGTGGCTCTGGCTCTCCTGATGCCCGCGTCGAATCTGCTTGTGAAGCTTTCCGAAAAGCTGGTTCCCGAAAGCCAGAAGAAGGACGAGCAGACCCAGCTTCTGGATGAGCGTCTGCTGACTGCTCCTGCCATTGCTATTGAGCGCTGCCGCGTTGTAGCCGTGAATATGGCGGAGCTGGCGGTTTCCTCCCTGAAGGATTCCTTTGAAATGCTGAATCAGTTTGATGCCAAGAAGGGTGACCTCATCCGCGAAGCGGAAGATAAGGTGGACTTGTACGAGGATAAACTCGGCTCCTATCTGGTAAAGCTGACCGCACAGCCGCTGACGGAAGCGGACAGCGCACAGGCAACGGAACTGCTCCATCTGATCGGTGATTTCGAGCGTATCTCCGACCATGCGGTGAATATTCTGGATTCCGCTGAGGAGATTTATGAAAAGCAGCTGGCGTTCTCCGCCGATGCCAAGCGTGAGATTTCCGTGATGGTCAATGCGGTCAAGGAGATTCTGGATCTGTCCCTGACCGCGTTCCGTGAGAACGATCTGGATTCCGCCGTCATGGTAGAGCCTTTGGAGCAGGTTGTTGACTCCCTGCAGGAGATCATCAAGAAACAGCATATCAACCGTCTCCGCCAGGGCGGATGCACCATCGAGATGGGCTTTATTCTCTCCGACGTGCTGACCAATCTGTCCCGTATCTCCGACCACTGCTCCAACGTAGCGGGATGTCTGCTGGAAATCTCCCATGAGAGTATGGATATGCATCAGTATCTCCGTCACGCCAAGAGCGGTGAGGAGAAAGAATTCAACCATTATTTCGAATACTTCACCATGAAGTACAAAGTGGACGTGAACTGAATAGGAAAAGGGAGGGACTTGTGAACAGGTCCCTCCCGTTTTTCAGTTTTCCCGCCGGTATTCCCCCGGTGTGATGCCGCATTTCTGACGAAACATGCGGATGAATGCCGCCTCCTGCGAAAATCCGCACTGCTGTGCGATCTGCGCCACGCTCACTCCTTCGTTCAGCCATAATTTGGCGTGAGCGATCCGCATGGCGGTGATGTATTCATGTACGCTCAGCGATGTCGCTGTGCGGAAATCCCGCGAGAGCTTGGAGGGGGATACGAAAAATTTCTGTGCCAGCATCTCCGTGTCCAGCGAATCACCGATGTTTTCCACCACGTAGTGCAGAACCTGCTGTATGTATGCGGGTACCTGCGTCGGTACGGGAAGCTCTGCCGGAGCAAGCGCCTCCGTCTCGCTCAGAATCAGCGAAAGAAGTGCCGCCTTCGTCCTCATCGGTGCTTTTTCCGCCTTTTCAAGCCGAAGCAGCAGCGGCTTGATTGCCGCCAGATCCGCCTCCGTCACGGGAAAGATGCAGTTTCCGTACTCCGCCAGCCGTCCGAGGGAGCAGATTCCGCCGTATTCCGTCAGCATACAGGGATGAAAATCCACCTTGAAGCGGCGGTAGGGCTCGTCATCCAGCGTGTTTGTGGAATGAAGTGCATACGGGGGATGGAGAATAATGCAGGGCGTGTCCGTCTCGATAATTTGTCCGCCATAGGTGTGCCGAAGACGCGAGGGGGTGAATATGAAAAGCAGTTCGTAATGCAGATGCGTGTGCTCATAGACCATCAGAGACTGATTGGATTCCCAGAATTCGCCTATGCAGCTTTCCGTAAGCAGATAACCCTTTCCGTATTCCATTTCCGGATTCATCTCGGCCTTCCTCTCTCATGATTAATATTGTATACCCATTATACCATATCTGCGTGGGATTGTATACTATTTCTCGAACATTTCTGTTATAATTTAACCATACCATAATTCTGTTTTAAGAAAGGATTACACTTATGAAAAAACTGCTCAGCATACTTCTCGCGGCGATGATGCTCATTCTGCCCGCGTGCTCGTCTGCTCCTGTCGAGATGCCGGTGGATGACACCACCGCGGCTGCGGACACCACCGCTTCCGTTGTGGAAGAAACCACCGAAGCCGAGTCCACGATTCCCGCCGACAAGCTGGGGGATAATCTGGATTTCAAGGGCAAGACGTTCTCCGTCTACAGCCGTGTGCGCGATTTCTTCCACGGCGAACTGCTTATCAAGGAATCCAACGGCGAATCCCTGAACGATGCCCGCTATGAGGCAATGGAAAAGGTACAGAGCCGTCTGAATATCAAGCTGAATGAGGTAACTTTCGACGACAGTGATGCGCCCTATGCGCTCATCCTCTCGGGCGACAATACCTATCAGATGTACAACACCCGTCACGTGAACAGCTTCAACTATGCTTCCGAGGGCATCGTGTACAAGATCACGGATATTCCCGTCATTGATCTGGATGCACCCTGGTGGGATGCGGAGTTCACCGATTATCTCGCCATCGGCGGCGTGAAGTATTTCGGTATGGGTGCGTTCAATCTGACCACCTACGACTCCATCCATATGCTGCTGTTCAATAAGGATATCTATACCAATCAGCAGATCTCGAAGAATCATCTGGGCGGCAAGACCATCTATGAAACCGTGCTGGACGGCAAGTGGACGTACGATCTGTTCCGCCAGGTGATGACGGGCGTGACCACCGATGTGAACGGCGACGGCAAGTACGACAGCAGCGATACATGGGCGTATCTGGCACTGGATAAGTTCAGCCTGCCCAGCATCATTATCGCCGGCGGCTATCTGATGATCGACAAGGATAAAGACGGCAAGCTGATCAACAACATGGAAGGCAATGAAACATACTTCAACGCCTACAATAAGATCATGGATATGCTCTGGAGCGACAACAACTGGTTCCCGGTGCTGACTGTATCCACGGAGGATCAGATGCTCCGCGATATGTTCAAGAATGGACAGGGTCTGTTCACGGACTGCTCCGGCGGCAGAATCGGTACCTACCGCGAAATGGAAGTGGATTTCGGTATGATTCCCTATCCCAAGGCGGACGAGGATCAACAGCACTATCTCTCCCGCAGTGAGTATCCTGAGCTGTTCGTGATTCCGCTTGCCAATACCGAGCTGGAGTATACCGGTACGGTGCTGGAAGCCATGGCATCCGAATATTACCGCTCCGTTGTACCGGTATATTATGAGCAGTCCCTGAAGGGACGCGCCGCCCGGGACGCCGAGTCCGCCGATATGCTGGATATCATCTACGGTCACCGCGTGTTCGACTTCGGCGATACAATCCTCTGCTCTGAAATCCGTGACGGTCAGCTCCGCCGCTATGTTGCCGCCAATAACCGCGATCTCGCTTCCATGCTGGCAACCATCGGCAGCCGCGTGCAGAACAAACTGGATACGCTGAATAACGGATTCATGAAAAAATAACTATTGCGTCCGCCTCACAGAGATTTTTGCGGTGGTACGGGGGAGTTTTTTGCAAAAAGCTCCCCCGTATTTTCATATCCCCTTGCAAATCGTAAAAAACGGATGTATAATGAATATGTATTATTTATAACGGAGGTAAATCCCCCATGAATGAAATGCTTCACGCCTATTATATGGAAAACGATCAGTACGCTCCCCGTCTCACAACGGATTCCCTGTTCCTTTACGGTGCGGCTGATATCGGCTACGACGGCATCGCCGATAAGATGGCACGCTTCATTGAGAAAATTCAGTTGAAGGATGCCGCTCTCTGGAAAGAATTCGTGGATCTCTACCGCGGAAATCCCGATGATGACGCCGGCTGGCGGTGCGAATACTGGGGCAAAATGATGCGCGGCGCGGCAATGACGTATCTGTACACCCGTGATGAGGAGCTGTATCAGATGCTCACCGAAACCGTCATCGACATGCTCTCCGCTCAGGATGATCTGGGCCGCTTTTCCACCTATTCTGTGGAAAAGGAATTCGACGGCTGGGATATCTGGGGACGGAAGTACATCATCCTCGCCATGCTCCATTATCACGAGATCTGCCGGGACGATGCCCTGAAAGAGCAGATTTTGGAAGCATGCTCCGCCCACGCCCAGTATATCGTGGATCACATCGGCTGGGAAACCGAGGGCAAGAAGAATATCACCGCTGCATCCCGCCACTGGGGCGGCATCAACTCCTCCTCCATTCTGGAGCCGATGATGCGGCTGTACAACGCTACCGGCAATAAGAATTTCTTCGATTTCGCCACCTACATCATCGAAAACGGCGGATCGAAGAACGGCAATATTTTTGAATTCGCTCTGAAGGGTGAGAAATATCCTTTTGAATATCCGGATTACAAGGCGTATGAGCTGATGTCCTGCTTCGAGGGTCTGATCGAGTATTACCGCGTCACTCATGAGGCAAAATGGCTTACCGCCGTGCGGAATTTCGTTCTGCTGCTCCGCGCATCGGATATCACCGTCATCGGCTGCTCCGGCTGTACCCATGAGCTGCTGGATCACTCCGCCGTCCGCCAGACTTTCACCAAATACGAAGGCATCATGCAGGAGACCTGCGTCACGGTGACGTGGATGAAGATCTGCTCCCAAATGCTTCTGCTCACCGGCGAATCCCTGTATGCGGACGAGATCGAGCGTTCTGCGTTCAACGCACTGTACGGTGCCGTAAATACCGAAGGATGCACCACCAATATGGGCTTCCCCTTCGACTCTTACAGCCCGCTTCTGGCACAGAAGCGCGGACGCAAACAGGGCGGCGTGCAGAAGCGCCCCGACGGATCGGTGATCTACGGCTGCTGCGCCTGCATCGGTGCGGCGGGTACCGCGCTGGTTCCGCTGACCAATGCGCTCCTCTCCCGCAGCGGCGTTGCGGTTAACTATTATCTGAGCGGCACGTTCACTCTGCCGTCCCCCGCAGGACAGCCCTGCACGGTGATCACCGAAAGCGGCGCTTCCCCGGACGGACAAGCGGTGATGACGGTGTCTCTGATCGGTTCTGAGGCGTTTACCCTTTCCCTGCGTATTCCCGGATGGAGCCGCGCAGCGGAAGTGCGCGTAAACGGCAGAGAAGTTCCGGACGTGACCGCGGGCGAATACCTGCATATCGCACGGACCTGGTCGGACGGCGATGTGATCGAAGTGGATTTCGGTCAGCCGGTGATTGTTTACCGCGGTGCCGTGCTGGAAGACGATCCTGCAAGTGAACATCATGCCGCCATTCAGGTGGGCGCGCTGATCCTGGCGCGTGACGCCCGGATTTCCGACGACGTTGGCAAGCCGATCCGCCTGAAGCTGGATGCAAACGGAGATCCCATCGTGAAGCCCGCATCCCGTCCGGATTTCCCGACGCAGGGCTCATGGGAAGTGGAGACCGCCGACGGCGTTATCCGCATGATCGACTACGCATCCGCCGGCAAAACCTGGAGCGACGAATCCCGCATGGAATGCTGGATGCCGACGGAGGATTAAGAAATAGTATTATCCGGGAAACCCCTTTTGCAAAAAGGGTTTCCCGGACCCTTCCCCAAAACC
>SVTS01000141.1 GCA_015063645.1 Oscillospiraceae bacterium
CCTCTGTTTTTCAGATTATTTACACCAGCGAGACAATGCTGTCCCGCCAGATGCGGAAGAAATCATTCCATGTGTCTTTGGCGGATACGCCCTCCTTCGGGCGAACTTCAAAGGAAACGGTACATGGCTCTTTCAGCAGATATCCATTCTCCTGCAGCAGCTTCAGAAATGCTGCTGCATCGCACTCAGTGTACGCAGAATCCGGTACGCCGAAGGGCACATGCTTATCGCCGTACATGGGATTTCTCGGATTAGAGACAATATTGTTTCCGAGATGGATATGCGAAATGGTTTCGGCGGCACCGCAGACGGCACTCTCCATCGTTTCGCGCATCAGCGGAATATGTGCCATATCGAGAAGCATGCCGAAATTTGTCATGCCGCCGCGGCGCATACCGCGCACGAAATCGGCAGTTTCGAGTGCAGGACCGAAGAGGAAGAATTTATCCATATCGCGGTCGGTCGGCTCAAGACAGATCATCACATCCTTCGGCACATCGGCGAAGACGGAAAAGAGGAGCTCAGCGAAGCGCTTTTTGGCATCCGCGCGTGCCTCAGGTACATCAGGTCCGGAACCGAGGATAATTTTCTTTGCGCCGGCATCCATGGCAAATCCGATCTCACGGCGGAGGATATTGGACGCATAGCGGCGTTCATCTGCATCCGCGGATGCGGGAAAAACAATTTTTTCGCCAAAACGGTCTCCGATGTTGTAGTTGATCTGACAACCGCTTTCGCGCAGGATTCGGATCTCCTCACGGGCGGCTTCAGGTGTACGCCACACCCAGCAGTCCAGCGCATCCAGATTGGGGAACGAAACCAATTCACGCAGTGCCTCGGTATGGGCTTTCCGGCTGACGATGGCTTCCGGATACAAAAACTGATGATTTACGCCGAGAATCACCTTCATGCCGTCACCATTTCCTTTTCATAGATCAGATATTCTGACCATATTTTCAGCAGATTGTCACCGCGCATGATGACCGTATTTTCGTTTTCGAAGATTTCGGAATGGATTCGCTTCATGGTATGCAGGTAAGGACATTCGGAAAATTCAATGCGGATCTCGTACGGAGGTTTTACGATAAAGGGAGCGGTGGGGGTACGGGCAGCCGCAGCGGCGGCCTTCCGGAGCATCGGTCCGGTCACGGACGGCGGATAGCAGATTGCCTCGCTGAGACCGAGCGATTTTTTGACAGCGCAGGTAGTAATGCCGGGGACAAGTGCCTCAGCCTCAGCACATCCCCTGTCATCACCGGTAACAAGGACGAGCGGCACACCCTGCTCGCCCGCAAGCGCGGCCTCTATACCGATTTCTCCGACTTTCAGACCGTTGAGATAGATCGCATCGTACTCTCGCAGGTAACTGTGCGCCAGCAGTGCGCCGGGTACATGCTGCATCGTATGCAATCCCAAAAGGCAGAGTCCGTCGATCCCCTTCCCTCCTACGCCGCGCCAGAGCTCAGCAAGGATCGGCTTTCCCTCGACAACGGGACAATCCACTTCACTCAGATCAATATTGCGGCCGTCAGTGTGCATATCGTAGAGGATCACCTCGGCCCCTGCGTCGCGCATCCCTGCCAGCACAGCCTTCAGATCGTGCATAAGCATCTCCCGCCCGATTTCGCCGCGCTCTGCCTGAGGAAACGTAGTGATGCCGGTGACGCCCTCAATGTCCGTCATTATCAGAAATCTCATAGTATATCTCCCCCGAAAATATTAGTAAATATTTTTCTTTTATCCTCGCAAAAACATAGCACAGCAATTACAATTTGTCAAGTATATGCAGGAAATTTTGCTTGACTTTACGCAAATTCTATGCTATATTATTAGTAATAATATTGCGTGGAGAGAATTTATGAGCAAAAAAGTAACGAGTACCGACGTCGCCCGGCTGGCGGGTGTATCACAGACAACAGTTTCCTTTGTACTGAGCGGCAAGGAGAGCGCCTCCATCTCCGCTGAGACAAAGGCGCGTGTTCTGAAAGCCGCGGCTGAACTCGGCTACAAGCATCCGCAACGGCAGAAGAGGAAAACACCGCTGACGCTGGGACTGATGGTTCCCACGCTCTCCAATCTTTACTATCCTTTCCTGCTGCAGAAAATGGAACTTGAAGCACGCGCACGCGGCATTCATGTAATCATCATGGATGTTCAGCGCAGTGCGGAGAGTGAGGCTTTCTATTTTGATTTCATCAGACGCGGTATTGTTGACGGAATTATTGTGTTGTTCACACCGCAGACGAAAATTCCTCCGGAGAATCCGGTGCTGGTAATCAGCGAATATGAGGAGGGGCTTCTGACGGACACCATCTCACTGAACAGCTACCGCGCAGGTTATATTCTGGCGGAACATCTTGTGCAGCAGGGGCATCGCGACTTTGCATACATTTCCACACCGCTGCAGAACACCACCAATGCGCGCAAATACCGTCTGGACGGCGTACGCGACTGTCTGCGCGATGCGGGCATCGCAAGCCCGATCACCGTGCTGATGGGCACGGGCGAAAGCGAGCATCTTGACTCATCCTATGAGTACGACTGCGGATATGCTTTAACGAACAAACTGCTCTCCTCCGGATGCACGGCTACGGCAATTATCGCGGTGAACGATACGACGGCGGCAGGCTGTCTTGCCGCGCTCAGACAGGCCGGCAAACGTGTGCCTGAGGATATCGCCGTGGCAGGTTTTGACAATCTGTTGCTGGGCAGGATACTGCAGCCTGAATTAACCAGTGTAGATCAGATGGCGGGACACGCCGGATGTCTGGCGCTGGATATTCTGCTCCGCCGTCTGCAGGATCCAGATGCAGGCGAGCTGGCGGTACAGATGCAGTACCAGCCGCATCTGATCGTTCGTCAATCCACGATGTACAGCCGAAGTGCAATCAAAACCACCAGTGAAACCGGTGGTTTACACAAGCCCTAAAAGGGTAAAGGACCAGCTGCTCCTTAAGGCGCACTGAGATAGTCTGCCAACCGCATCAAATTTACAGGCAGTTCACTTAAGTGGCTGCCTTTTTATGCATTCTTATTCTTGTCATCCGTGGACGGGTCAACGTATTCCTTCAAGCTTATCTGGTCTGCTGCGATATCTTCCTGCAATTGGTTCCGCACATATTCTGCAATTTTCTTTTCTCCCAACTGTGTCCACATAATATCCTCTGCACCAGAGAAGCTGACTTCGGCTGACGCGATGCTCAATGGTTTGGGGCTTGTTCCGAACTAAAAAAGAAAAGCCAGCAGCCGGGAAAACCGGCTACTGGCGGACTTTCTGGCGGAAGCGGTGGGATTCGAACCCACGGACCCTTGCGGATCAACTGATTTCGAGTCAGTCCCGTTATGACCACTTCGATACGCTTCCGTATTTA
>SVTS01000043.1 GCA_015063645.1 Oscillospiraceae bacterium
TTCAGGATACGCTGGGGCATGCCGATATCAGTACGACCTTGAATATCTATGCCGATGTGACAAAGGATGCCAAGCAGAAAGAGTTCGCTTCCTTGGGGAATTATTTTGAGAAACTGTCGGGTTAAGCTGCTACACCACACTACACCATTTACTACACCAAAATGCCTGAAACTTATGCAGAGATACAAAGGGTTATGTACATGTCTGGTCTTAAAAAGCCTGTAAACAAAGGCTTTTTGCAGGATTATGTAGAGTTATAAATCGCCTGCTCTTGTAATCCCCACGATGAAGAGTTTGGACTAAGACTTCCGTAAAACAAATAAGAGCCTTGCCAATACCCGCAAGGCTCTTTTCGTTTGTTTCAGCGGATCTCGATCAGACGGCAGATGCCGAAGAACAAACCGGGCGTAACGTAATGCATCTTGCCCTCCACCTCTTCGTCGCACTGCTTGTGCCAATGACCGGCGAACGTCGTGACAACGCGCGGATCATGCAGAATCGCCTCGCGCATGCGGGCGCTGACAGCGTAATCCTCCGGTGTAAGCCGAATGTTCGGGTGATAGGGTTCATTCAGATTCAGCAGTTTGTCCTGGATCGGATCGTGGGAAAAAACGATGATCGGAAGACCGCGTTCCAACTCTTCCTCAAAGCGGCGGACCGTGTACGCGTTGTAATAATCCAGTGCATTGTTGGCGGTGATGATGTTCACGCCGCCGATGACGCGCGAATCAAAATCCAAATCGAATTCGGGGAATTCTTCTGCGAGTTTTGCGTGCGATTTTGCGGCGTAGTCGTCCGGTTCCTCCATGGTACGGACAAAAACGCGCTGATACTCATGACCGCCGGGAGTGAACATCAGATCCCGTCCTGCGATGACACGGCGGAACACCTCAATATTCCCACGGGTGGGCAGATCCATGATGTCGCCCGTCAGGATCGGCAGAGCGTCCAGCTCCTTTGCCAGATCCAGTGCTTTTGTGAGATATTCTTCTGTTGTGCGGGGCGGGTATTCGCGGACTTTGTGAAAGGTGGTTACCCTCTTCGGCAGCAGTTCTTTGTGCTCCGGCAGATCGTCTTCACGGAAGTATGTCAGATGAACGTCTGTGATCTGCAGCAGCTTTACAGGTTTTTCCAGACCGATTCCAATAACTGTATGTAGAATGTTCTGCATGATAGTGCCTCCTTAATTACCATTCCACCTCAATGACCGTCGGCTCCGTGAGCAGCGGCTCGCGGTCGGACGGAATACCGGTGATCCGCAGAAGCGGACCTTTTGCGATGCCGTTTTCCACGATCATGTAAGGTGGTGTGTCTTCCCGTGTGTCCAGCGTCATGCCTGTGTTTATCAGGCGTACCCGCTTCGGAATACCGGGATATTTTTTCAGATATAGTGACTGTGTTGCCAGTCCGGCAGGGAAGTGAAAATAGGTTTTTCCGTTTTTCTTCAGCGCAATGCAGCTGCCGCCGGGCATAAACTGGTTGGCGCGGATTTCATAGGAGAACGGATCGGCTTCCGTGTCTTCAAGTGTGCCCTCCATTTTGTTGTACCACTCGCCGATACGGCGCAGAGAAGCCTGCGCCTCGGGACAGATCGTTCCGTCGGGCTTGGGACCTACATTCAGCAGATAACTGCCGCCGGATGCCATGATACGATCGATGGAATACATAAGGAAGCGCGGCGTGAAGTAATCCTCATCGCGGCGGTAGCCCCAGCTCTGCATGCCGACGGACTGGCACGCCTCCGTCATCCGCGGAAAATGTCCCTCTTTGGGAAGGTCACGCTCAGGAGTGGAGAAATCCCCCGCATCGTATCCGCGGTCATTGATCAGAATCTGCGGCTGCAGGGAACGGACGAATGCATTCATGGAAGGATCGTCAATCATCGGTGGGATATCCCAGAACAGCGTGTAGATCTCGCCGTAGCCGGTGAGAAGCTCGCGGATCTGCTCACGCACAAATGCGCGGTACGCAACGGTATCGGATTTTTCCGGTGCGATCGCTTTCCACTGATGGGAGGAAGCGGGATTGTACGCGCACGGTTCGTGCCAGTCGGGGATGGAATAATACAGCGACAGCTTCATGCCGTACTTGGCACAGGCATCGGCGAGCATTTTCAGCACATCCCGTCCGTAGGGCGTGTTCATGATATTGTAATCCGTCTGTTTCGTATCCCACATGCAGAATCCGTCGTGGTGCTTGGTTGTGAAGCAGATGTATTTCATCCCCGCAGCCTGCGCCAGCTTCACCCACTCTTTGGGATCGTATCGGACAGGATTGAACGTTTTCGCCAGCTTTTCGTATTCCGCATTGTCCATATCCCGCTTGGCGAGCACCTGCTCATGATCTTCAAGCTGAGAATAAATCCCCCAGTGGACAAACATGCCGAGATAATTCTTCATGATGATCTCCTTTCGGAATGCAGAAATACCCGCCGGGCAAAAGCCGCAGCGGGTATGATTCTATAAATTAGAGCTTGGAGCCGTTAACCTTAACACCAGGGCCCATGGTAGAAGCGAGGGTGCAGCTCTTGATGTACTGACCCTTAGCAGCTGCCGGCTTAGCCTTGATGATGGCGCCCATGAGAGCATTGAAGTTCTCAGTGATCTTCTCAGCGCCGAAAGAAGCCTTGCCGATGGGGCAGTGGATGATGTTGGTCTTGTCGAGACGGTACTCGATCTTACCTGCCTTAGCTTCCTGAATAGCCTTGGCAACATCCATGGTAACAGTACCGGCCTTCGGGTTAGGCATCAGACCCTTAGGACCGAGGATCTTACCCAGACGACCGATGGTACCCATCATGTCGGGAGTAGCGATAACGATATCAAAATCGAACCAGTTCTCCTTGGTGATCTTCTCGACGAGATCAACATCACCAACGTAATCAGCGCCGGCTTCCTGAGCCTCTTTCGCGCGGTCGCCCTTAGCGAAAACGAGGGTGCGGACAGTCTTACCGGTACCGTTGGGGAGAACAACGGCGCCGCGGACCTGCTGGTCAGCGTGACGGGAGTCAACGCCGAGACGAACGTGCAGCTCGATGGTCTCATCGAACTTAGCCTTGGACGTCTGGCAAACGAGAGCGATCGCCTCTTCGGGATCGTAGAGCTTTGCTTTTTCGATCAGCTTAATGCTGTCAGTATATTTCTTACCCATTTTCATCGGATCGTCCTCCTTATTCCTCTACCGTGATACCCATGGAGCGGGCGGTGCCCTTAACCATGCTCATAGCTGCCTCGAGAGAAGCTGCGTTGAGGTCGGGCATCTTGGTCTCGGCGATCTGCTTAACCTGTTCCTTGGTCAGCTGAGCAACCTTGGTCTTGTTAGGCGTAGCGGAAGCGGTCTCGATGCCGCAAGCCTTCTTGATCAGAACGGCTGCCGGCGGGGTCTTGGTGATGAACGTAAAGGAACGGTCAGCATACACGGTGATAACAACGGGAATGATCAGACCGATGTCCTTCTTGGTGCGCTCATTGAATTCCTTGGTGAAGTTGGGGATTGCAATACCGTACTGGCTCAGTGCAGGACCAACCGGCGGAGCGGGAGTAGCCTTACCGGCCTGCAGCTGGAGTTTAACGTAACCAACGATTTTCTTTGCCATAAAAGAAACCTCCATGCGTGGTTTATGACGGGAGAATCAAAAAAATTTTCTCCCTCCCACAGTAATCCGACACTTGACGGCAAATGCTCGTCCGGGGTATCGGAACCCGATGTGAACCGGGCGCGAATCAGTGCTCCGTTTTGCGGATGTGCTTCACGTCCAGATTGATCGGCATATCACGACCGACCGTGGAAACAATGACGGTAACTTCCGTACCGTCCGCAGAGATCTCACTGAGACGTCCGCTGTAGCCTGCGAAGATACCCTCAACGATATCGACGGTATCACCGATCTGCGCTGTTTTGGCAGCGGAGACGGAAATATCCTCTTCGATGATCGCAGCAGCCTCTTCATCGGTAAGCGGAACAGGCTTGGATCCCGGACCTACGAAGCCGGTGACGCCGCGGATGTTCCGCACGACATGCCAGCTCTCGTCCGTCATGATCATTTTGATCAGGACGTAGGACGGGAAAACCTTGTTCTCGATCTCGCGTTCCACGCCCCCGTTCGATTCCACAATGGTCTCGACCGGAATGCGCACGTCAAAAATCAGGTGGGAAAGCCCACGGTTTTCGACGATTTTTTCAAGGTTCATTTTAACCTTGTTTTCGTAGCCGGAGTAAGTGTGAGCCACATACCATCTGGGGCCGGCGTTCATCTCATTGATGTCGCTCATTTCGTATCTCCCCTCAGATAATGAGGCTGAGGCCTACTATCGCAGAAGAGAATGCGTAGTCAAGCAGACCGATGACGAGACCGAAAGCAGCCATCACAACGAGGGTGAGGATGGTGTTGCGGATTACGGCCTGTTTCGGCGTCCAGACGATTTTCTTCAGCTCCGCACGGGTAGCGCGGAACCAAGCTGCGGCGCGGGAAACGATGGACGGTTTGTCGCTCTTTACCTTTGCAGGCTTGGACTCTTTCTTCTCAGCAACCTTGGTTTCCTTTTCGGAAGCAGCTTCGGTCACTTCGGTGTCCTGAGTCTTCTTTTCATTTTCAGCCATGGCGAATCTCCTTTTCAGATTTTGGGGAATTACTTGGATTCCTTATGGAGAGTATGCTTGCGGCAGAAGCGGCAATACTTGTTCATCTCAAGACGATCCGGATCGTTCTTCTTGTTCTTCATCGTGTTGTAATTGCGCTGCTTGCATTCGCTGCAGGCGAGAGTGATCTTGACTCTCATGGTCGGCACCTCCTGATAAATTCGGAGCGTAGCTCCGTTGATGCGGTTTTACCGCGTACCTCCCTCGTTTGCGGGGCGCATATTCTTGTTTTTGCACACAAAAAAAGAGCCCTCTGCATGAGGTAGATATATTATAGCACTTTCCCCCCGGAATGTCAAGGGGAAATGCGGGATTTTTATGGGATTACGCCAAGTTTTTTGGGACAAATCAGGTTTATGCAGTTCTATCTGCCGCGAATAAGACGTGCCGGGGAAAGGAAGGTTGCGCATGTCGAAGTTCCTTTCCCCGGCAAGCGGATTTTTCTGCTTAGCGGCTGAGTGAACCGGTCAGGGGGCGGTGGTTGTTTCAGGTGTTTCCACCCATCCTTCCGGAAATTCAAAGTTGACGATTTTTGTGAAGAGATCGGTGTGGTAGGCGTGGATACGCTCGGTTTTCTTCTGTCCCTTGAATACGGACATGGTGGAGACGCGGCGGATACAGAGAACGGAATCCTCGGGGAATACGTCCATCGCACCGAAGAAGCGGGCGAATTTTGTCTCTGCCAGACGGATGCCGGTGTCATCGATAGCGCCTTCCGGCGTTTCTCCCAGGACTTCGGCGAGGGGCATCAGTCCGCCGGCGTGCTTCACGTTGGCATACAGATCGGGATCCAGAATATAGATCACTGATTCACCGGCGATGACTTCCATTTCATACTGTTCATACACAGTGGCATTGCCGTAGGTGTCGATATTCAGATCCACACCCTCAGCTTCCGCCTGTGCCTTCTTTTCGGCGATCTGTTCCGCGTTCAGATAGTTGAAATCGGCGAGAAGAACGCCTTTTTCACCGTCTCCGTTGTAGTCGTCCATGATCTGCTTCATGGCATCCTGCACACTGCGGCCCTCATTGGCGGTCAGATAGCCGGGACCGGCGTACATGACGTAGACGTCCGTCTTGTCCTGCATGGACATCTGGGTAAAGCACACGATGAGAAGCACGGCGAAAAAGCCGATGATGATCGTTTTCCACTTGTGGTGGTACCAGAAATTCTCCCAGAAGCTCACGGGTTCCACTTCGATTTCCGGACGCTCTTCCCGGTCCGTGCCGAGACCGTGCATGACACGGGCAGCGGCGGACTGGGGAATCTCCTCTTCGCTTGACTGCTGATTGATTTTTTCTTTATCAGACATGATGAATCCTCACTTGTTATTACGCTGTATCTAATTATAACACAAGCAAAGCGCCGCCGCAAGAGGATCGGAGAATGCCATAGTTTTTTTACAATTGCGCATGCGGCTGCGTGTGGCAGATACGCTTTGGTGAAACGTAGACAATACCATTATTTTTATACATATGATTATTGTTTCGTCCATGCAAATATGCTATACTAAAACAAAAAGGAGAAAAATTATGAACGCAAAACGATTTCTTTCCGCCGCTTTGGCCGCCGTGCAGATGAGCCTGCTTCTGGCTGCCTGCGGTGACACAACCCCGGAAAGTAATCCCGCGGACGACACGGCAGCTGTGCAGGAGACTACCGCTCCCGCCGAAACCAATCCTCTTACCGAAGAGGAAAAACGTGCACTGGTCAAAGACGATCTGCCTGAGAAAAAGTTTGACGGAAGAGAATACACGGTCGTAACGATGGATGACACCAAAGCGGATTACGTGGTGGACGGAGAAAACGCACAGCTCCTGAACGACTCCATCTACGCCCGCAACAGAACCGTAATCGAGCGCTTCAACGTAAAGCTGGGCGCTGTTACTTACGCCGACCGCAAAAAGTGCCGCGCTGCCGTGCAGCAGGTATTCAAGGCGGGCGATGCCGCTGCCTTTGACATTGTCGCCTACAACATGGTAGACAACAGCGCCAACGCGGTTGCGGGCATGTACCACAACCTGTATGACGTTCCCTACATCAACTTCGACAAACCCTGGTGGGGCGAGAGTAATATGGATGGTCTTACTGTCAATGGTAAAGCCTTCATGGCACTGGGCGACCTCAGCATTAACACTGTCAACAATGTATGGGCACACCTGTACAACAAGGACATGGCGGAAGACCTGAACATAGAAAACCTTTACGACGTAGTTCGCCGCGGCGACTGGACCATCGATTATGTGAAGACGTTGGCTCGGACCGCCTACAAGGACGTAAACGGTGACGGTGTGCGGAACACCGGCGACACCTTCGGTCTTGGCATCGCATCAACCTCTGCATTCAATGTATATCTTTGGTCGTTTGACAACCCGATCATTTCAAAAGATGCCGGTACTCCTGTATTCACGCTGAAAACGGACAAAGCAGCCAGCATCTTCACTGTGATCACAGAACTGTATTCCGACACCGTCGGCGTAATTCCGTGCATAGGAAAAGATTATTCCTCCACCGATCACAAACCGGAATTCCAGTCCAGTCAGCTTCTGATCCTGGCAGGTGCATTCAAGGTGCTCGCCAACCTGGCAGGTGATTCCGACTTTTCCATCGGTATTCTTCCATATCCCAAGTGGGACACCAATCAGGAACAGTATGCGACCATTCTCGGCGGCGGCTCGGATGCTATCGGTATCACTCTGCTGGAAACGGGCGAGAATCTGGAGTTCATCGGTATCATCACCGAAGCACTCTGCGCCGAATCCTACAAGCAGACCGTCCCCGTATACTTCGACGTAATGCTGAAATCCCGCTACGCCGATGAGCCCGACGATGCGGAGATGATCCAGCTGATCATGGACAGCCGCGTATCCGATCTCGGATATATCTACGACTACTGGAAAGGTGCCGCCTTCTGGCTGCAGGATCTTGTAAAAGCAGGCAATTCCAATTTCGTATCCCATTACGAATCCAAGTGGCCTGCCGCACAGACCTATTACGAAAAGGTTCTGGCAATCTTCAAGTGAAAACAAAACACAGCGGATACTGCGGTATCCGCTGTGTTTTTTTATCCCTCTGTGGTTCGCTTGAACTGAAGCGGGGTCATGCCCGTCACCGTTTTGAAGCTGCTGATGAAATTGCTCTCGTATTCAAAGCCCAGCGCGGCAGCCGTCTCCCGCACGCTCTCTCCCGCCAGCAGAAGCTCCTTTGCGTAGTCCGTGCGCAGCAGATTGATGTATCCCGTAATGGTGATACCGGTATAATCCCGGAAGTCCCGGCTCAGCTTGGCGCGGCACACAAAAAATCTGTCGGTCAGCTCCTGCACGGTAATACGGCGGGTATAGTTTTCCCGGATGTACTGCTGCACACTGCCAATGTACTGAAAACGCGTTTCTATCGCCTCCACATGCGCCGATGCGATCTCATAGGCGCGCAGCAGGAGTGCTCCCAGCAGGTAGACCTCCGCCTGAAGATCCGATTTTTCCTCCCGCGGACGATTGTATTCCCGTCTCATAAGCTCCGCGTAGGTGAACAGAATATCATTATCCCCCTCAATGGGACACACGAATGCTTTCATTCCCGAAAGAGGGATCGGAACGATCTTGATCAAAGAGCGGAGATACTCAATGCCATAACGCTCATACAGGGTATCCTCTGAACCGCAGGTAATATGGGGCTGCCCTGCGGGACTGAATATCATATGCGGACCTGCATATTGCTTGGATTCATAGCCGATATAGTGATAAAACTCCCCCTGCCGGACCAGTAAAAGTTCATCCACATTATGAAAATGCAGAGCAGGCGGCTCCTGCACCCCATAGCGGTGCCGACCGCAATGGTATTGGATCTTATAGGCATCCGCGTGCTCATTGGGCAGTCTGCAGCCCCGTCTGCGAATACTCATCCGTTCTCTCCTTTCGGTATAATAACGGCGGTCGGAATGTGTTCAGCGGAACTCCACGCGGATCTCCATCTTCTCCTGCGGATTCTTTACCGTCAGATCGGTGAAGTAGAGGGGAGCTGCTTCCTTGCCGCCGCGGATACGGCACTCACTGCCTATCTGTACATCTGCGGCAGCCGGATCAAAGACCAGAAGCGTATCGCCGCAGCGAACGCCCTCGGAGGTGATCTCCGGCATGGTATTGGACACGAAGCGCTCCACTACGGAGGCGGGGGCTTCGGTGAAATCGTATGTATCCGTCAGGATAATGCGGTCTGCCTCGCAGACAAATTCCCGCTTCAGCGAGGTCAGCGAGGGAATGCTGTACGCGTTCTCCATCGAGTAGGCGTAATGTCCCTCTTCGGCACAGTATACGGTGGATTTCTTTTTGCCAGTCACCTGATATTCCCCGCCGATGATCGGCACGCTGTGCGCACGGGAGGACGGCTCCAGAATCGTGTACCGCTCGCCGGAGAAGTACTGTCTCGTGTATTCGCCTCCGCCGGGATCTCCGTAGGTGACTTTTCCGTTTTTGGATATAATGAAGGAACCTACGTCATTATGATTGTGCGGTTCGCTGTTGTGACCGGCTTTGCATGCCATGTTGTAGGCTGCGGAGCGGTAGATGTACCACTGATTATTCTTGAACATAAAGCTCTTCGGCGCAAGATGGCTGTCAGCCAGGGCGGGGTTCGACCAGAGAATCTCATATACGACACCCTCATACTCAGGACACTCAGGGCTGAAAGCAAGAGTCAGATCAGGATATACACTTTTCAGGAAGTGAGTGAGCCACTCGCAGGGATAGAAATGCTGCGAGCAGTCGGAGAAGTTGATGCACTGCGTTTCGTTGATCGTGATATTCTCCTGGAAATGGGCGATGGCGCGTACCTTGGGATCTTCAAAGAGATTGATTCTGCCGTCGGTGTAGTTCCGGAGCATGTCGGCGAAAAAGCAGAAGTGTGAATAACCGTACACCCAGTAACCGTAGCCCTCAAGGCAGCAGCCTTCATCGTCAAAGCCTTTGAGATAACAGTTCATCGTCTCCAGCATGCGGGGCAGCTGTTCTTCGATTTCCTCCTCGGCTGCTTCATAGAGATAGGTGCCCAGCACACCGGCAATGCAGACGGCGGACCAGTTGTTGGTTACCGTCATCCAGTGATAGGTGTTTTTCTTATAGGATTCAATGATGCGGAAACGGAGCTCATATTTTGCGCGGCGGACAACCAGATCGGGCAGCTTATCGCCGAGGTAATGCAGAATCAGCGACATGTACCAGCCCACACGGCAGGAACACAGATCCAGGTTTTCCCGACGCAGCTGGGGCGTCAGCGCTTCCTGTACATGAGCGGGAATGGACCAGGACTCAAAATCGCAGATATTCCAGAGGATATCTGCCAGCGCTTTCAGATATTTCTCCTCGCCTCTCAGACAGTACATGAAGAAATAGTTGTGCATGCGCATCATGTAATCGTTGTACACACGCTCAAAAATCTTGCGGTCGCCGGTTTCGGCAAAGAGATGGATCTGGCTGAAAAGAATACGCTTCGGCTCCTCGGTGAGCATTTTTTCACTTGCTTCGGTGATTTTTTTCACTGCGGAAGCGTAGTAGGGATGGGTGCGTACCTGCTCCCATTTTTCTTCACTGAATGCGGGGAAGATGTTTTTCATGATGCTGTCTCTCCTTTCCGGTTCACACCCGGTTCATTTTATCCAGATATGTCTGTGCATATACGCGGGCATAATCGGTGTATGCGGGGTATTTTGACGTGTATTCGCGGATATATTCCTGTACTTCTCTGAGAACCGTTTCATTGATCGGCTTCGGCTTGCGTCCGAAATACCGGTCGAAATTCTCCACAGCGATGGTGTGCACGGTTTCCTCATCCAGTGCCAGTCCCCGGACGGGCGTTTTCAAAAACGGCGTCATGTATTCACTGTGATCGTGTGTCAGTGCAGTGCCGACGAACTCATGCAGCTGAAAACGGCTGCTGTTGGATTCGTTGTTGTCGGTGCCGTAGAGGATACGGTGCCGATATTTCACGAAGAATTCCCGCCATGCTTCGATGTTTTTCGAGAATCCGCGGTACATCTCGGAGCCGGGCGTCAGATCGAATTTTACACCGGGATATTTTTCCATCACCCGAACGGCTTCGTCAATGTCATTGGAAAGGAAGAAGAAATGCGCCAGAACCACGTTCAGATTCGGATATTTGTCCAGAATGTCGAACACTTCCCGATTCATTTCCGCCTTGGTGGGCAGGGATCCGTCACCGTAGAAAGCGCCTCTTTCTACCATGTTTTTGAAATATTCCGGATTCGTCCAGTACTCATCCGGATCGCAGGCGTGCAGAACCACGGGAGCCTGTACTTTTTCCAGATAGGCGAACATTTTGTCATACTTCGGATGGTTCAGACCAAATCCGAGGCGGCGGCGGTAGGTGGGCTTCATCTCGATAAATTTCATGCCGTCGAAGCCCATGTTCAGAAGCAGTTCCGCCTGCTTTTCATAGGGGCAGACGGGCAGAAAATACTCATATGTCAGCGAACCGAATGTGTATACGGGTACGGATTCGGCGTGCTGCTTTACGTAAAGTATGTCCCAGTTCTCGCCGCCGCTGAAGCCCCAGGGGCGGATGGACAGCGCTACGAGAGCGATCTTGTTCAGACCGATCGCCTGCATTTCGGGCAGATGCGCGACATAGTTTACCGCTTCGCGTATATGGGTGTGGGAATCGGAAAAAGAGGGAAGATACATGCTGCTGCTCCTTGCTGTACAAAAATTTGTTGTCCTGCGTTCATTGTATCACAACTGCACATCGGAGCCTGCCGCGCGGCAGGCTCGCGTACACAGCAAGCTGTCCTACAGTTTCAGCTTTCTGTATGATGTGTACATTATATCACGGGAAGGACAAAAAAGCAATCCTCTCCGCCAAGATTGGGGGAGAGGATTTTCTCACATATTACGGCTCGGCGTTTTCGGTATAGATGCTGAAATGATCGATATAATCGCCGAGCTTTGAGGAAGCGGTGCCGCGGATGATATTGTTCCACGTTACGGTGTTGTCGTTCGTCAGCACATAGCGGATCCGTTTCTGCGGCACACGTGAGGAATACACCGAGGGATCCGAGGAATCATACCGCATCAGATAGCGGTAGTGCCGCCCGTACTGCACGCTCTGTTCCTGCCAGGTGAGAGAAAACATCTCTCCGTCAAAAGACAAATTATGCACGTACAGCGCGGGGTAGTCTTCCCTGTATGCTTCATAGTAGGTTTCGTCGCATTTTTCGGGATCCAGCGTATACCACGCTGCCACAGTAACGGAGGCGGATTTCCCTTTCTGCGTTTTTTCATAGAACTCTGCCCATGTATCCTGTCCGTAGGTCGCCGTGCCGTCTTCCGTCACAACTGTGCCCTCCGTTTTCAGCTTTGCCAGCCGGTCGGGATCTGCCGCCTTGGAGGGGCTGTAAACGTACAGAAATGCTTCCCCCGTATCCGGGACGGCGATCACGCAGTGCAGGGACGGATACTCTTTTACGGCGTAGATTTTCCACTCCGTCCGACTATCGAAGGCGGATTCGGTGAAGGATGCCAGCAGATCTCCCTTTGTCAGCCCCTGCGCCTCAAGTGCGGTGCCGACGCTTGTCTCCTCGTAGCGGAATTTCCCGCCGTCCAGATCCAGATAGAGATATCTGTCGAATACGCCCTCTACCTTTGCTTCGGTTGGAAGCATCATGACAGAGGTGTCAATGGAGATTGCATCGGCGAAAACAACTCCTGCCTCTTTGTACCATGTGCGGAATTCCTTGTCAAAGCTGTCCTCTATCTGCCATGCGCGGTGTTCTCCGTCGCCAGAATACCACGTCAGAATGCTGCGCCAGGGATCTTCCTCGCCGCGGATAAAGGAGAAGCCGCTGTAATACTGATGATGCAGAACGTAATAACTGCCGTCATTGCAGTGGATTTCGACTGAAAGCGACAGCGGTCCCGGATCATCGGTGCCGACGGGGAAGCGCGTTTTTCTGTGGTTTCCGAGGAGCGCGATCAGTTTTGCTTTGGCTTCCTCCTCAACGGGAAATCCTCTGATGATACTGACGGACGTAAAGGGATACGCCGAGGAGAATTTTCCCAAGCGGTGGATGTACCCTTCCGCAGGCTTGATCCGGTACAGCCAGCGGAGGGATGTGTCATCCGAAGGTTCCGACCATCTCTCATGCACATCTTCCCAGCCGAAGCCGAGCAGAGTGTCACCGCGTTCTGTCCGGAAAAGCAGATAGAAATCGTTTCCGCCGTCCTCACCGCCGGGGATGCGGAGAATCCAGGATTCCGCAATACCGCCGGTGCGGTATTTCCGCCGCCATCCGTCGGAATAGGCAGTGTATTCCGCCAGTTCCTTTTCATCCAGCGTATAAGGCTCCATTTTGCCGATGGGCGTCCATGCGCCGTCCTCCCGCATACCGCGGCAGAATGTGTAATCCGACATGAGGAAAAACACGGATTCGGGATAGGTGAGTTTGTGCTCCTCCGCTGTGGCATACAGCGTTTCGGGAACGGAATATTCCGCTCCGAACAAGATCGGATCATCCGAGGTGCGCTCACCTGACAGACATGCCGCCGCCGCGGCACAGATTATGACGGCAAACAGAATCACGCCTGCGGCAGGTTTCCTCCATTTTGCCAGATTGCGGATGCGTGCGCCGGGATCCCCCTCACCGAACGCCAGCGGAGTCCCGCCGATGATGCGCCTGCCGGTGGCAAGGGAGAGAAGCGATGCGGAGTATTCCGCCCGGACATCCGTGCCAAGGGTGCGGATCACCGCTTCGTCACAGCTCATCTCCATATCGCGGCATGCCAGCGCGAACGCGGCCCACACAAGCGGATTGAACCAGTGGAGACAAAGCGCCCCGAACGCCAGAATCTTGATGATGTGATCGCCCCGGCGGATGTGATGCTGTTCGTGAAGCAGGATATACGTTTGTTCCTCTTCACGCAGCGCGCAGGGAAGATAGATTCTCGCCCGGAAAAATCCGATCACGAAGGGAGAGGTGATATCGTCTGCGAGGTAAATATTGTCCCGCAGGAAAGCGGTGACGCGCAGTTTCCGCCGGAGTTTCAGGTAGGAGATGCCGCTCCAAAGCAGCATTCCTGCCACGCCCGTGATCCAGACGTACTGTCCGAACAGCAGCCACACCGTCCGCCAGTCGGTGGAAATAATCCGCGTGGATGCGCCGCTTTCCTGCGGCTCCGTGGTGCGGACATGCTGGATACCGATGCCGCCGTTGAGCATATCGCCCACCGCGCGGTAGGCAGCTCCCGCGGCACCTGCGGGGGAAATCGGCTCGTCCAGCAGGGCATAATCCTGTACTGTCGGCTCCATGCGCGGGATCAGACTGACGGCGGATTCCACGGAAAACGGGCAGAGCAGCCGGAGCAGAACCAACGCCCACAGCGCGTAGGAGAAGATTTTCGGTGCGCGCCGCAGCAGAAACCGTACCGCGAGCACGAGGAGAATCACGAGCGAAGCGGCTTTCGACATGTCCAGAATCTGCAGATACAATTCATCCAGCATGGCGTTACCTCCTCATACTGTTTATGATCCGCTGCAATTCTTCGATTTCCGCATCCGACAGCTTTTTCCGTGTGCCGAAGGCAGCAAGAAAGGCGGGCAGGGAACCGCCGAATGTATCCCTCACATACTGTTCGCTGTGCCGGGCGTAGTATTCCTCCCGGGATATCAGGGAAGTGACTGTCCCGCTGAGATTCTGAAAAATCCCCCGATCGCACAGGCGTTTCAGTACCGTGAATGAGGTGGTTTTCTTCCAGCCGAATTCCATCTCGCCCAGTTTCGCCAGTTCCCCGGAGGTGATCGGCTCATTCTCCCAGATCAGATCCGCAAAGCGCGCTTCCGCGCTGCCTGTTTTCAGTTCAGACATATAAAACAGCTCCATTCTACAGGTTGTAGTACAATAATTCTACACCATGTAGTACGGAGCTGTCAATAAGGAATATGTATTTGTTACAAAATATTCACACTGTGGTTGCCTTATGTAAACGATGATTAACGTGCGGCTTTCTCCACGTTATGCAAGGCGAAACCGCACGTTCCCCCAGGGGTTTAGTTGAAGCAGAGGGCTTCGCCCCTGCACCCCCGGAACAGCGGTTACTTAACAAAATAGCAGTAATCCAGAATCACGTTGCCCTTTTCGTCCGGGGTTGTGTAGCGGGGACAGAGACAGTTCTCAAAGGACCACTCTGCGCCGTCGGAATCCCGCCAGATCTCCATGCCGTTTTTCTCCAGCTTTCGGCGGCAGTCGGAGGTTTTGTGTACCTCTTTCTCCGTGCCGTAAATCCAGCAGGTGCCCAGACTCACGTTTTCAAAATCGATTCCCACAAATCCCTCGGGAACGGGCGTGCCCGCCGGGGTGATCATGCCGATATAGTAGGCAAAGGGCTGATTATCCGCCCGTCTTTCCACGCCGATATAACCTCCGCCGTTCTCCCACAGGGACAGAATCGCATCCGCACCGCCCATGGATTTTTCCACCAGATCGAACCAGCCGTTCTGCCACCATTCGCCCCAGTGACCGAAGTTGTCATATTTTTTGCCGATGAAGCGCACGCCGGGAATGTTTTCTCTGAATACTTTGATGATCTCTGCCATTTTTATTCCTTTCTGAGCGGCACATAGATCCGCTCACTGAATTTTCTGCTTGTTTCCGTATAGCTTTCAAGCTCATATCCGTCCCCACGCCGGTATCCGCTCGTCGGCAGCCACTCCCGATAGATCCAGTTCCAGCTGTCCCGGATGACGCTGACAAATGTGTGCTGATCCGCCTGTGGTGTGTCAAATACCGCATACAGCCCGCCGCTGATGGCAATCTGCACGGTGCCGTCCGTGTTCCCCAAAGCATCCTCTGCGCGGATGCCGATATGATAGAGCAGGCAGTTTCGCCTGCTGTCCCATATCATTGCTCCGAAATCTTCTGTGATTCTGCCGCCGGAAAGGCGTGCGGAACGTTTTTCCGCGTTATATCTGTTCCAGCACTCCGGCGGAAAAGCATTGTCAAAGGGATAGGCGGTCAGCGTGAACGGCGGGATGTACTGCATGGATACACTCGGCTGAGGCTTTTTCCGATCCGGGGAAAAGGGCAGGAACAGCCGCAGACTGCATCCCGCGGATTTCCACTCGGTGGGAAGAATTCCGTGCTCGCTTTTGAAAGCGCGGGTGAAATTTTCCTTGGAATTGAATCCGTATTCGAATGCGATGTCCGACAGAGGACGCTTCTCCTCGCCGATCCGCCGCACTATTTCGGAGATTCTCCGCTTCCTTATATAATCAGCGGGAGTCAAACGGACGTATTTGCGGAATTCGCGGATGAAATGGAATTCGGAGTATCCCGCAATGCGCGCAAGTGTCCGGTTGTCCAGCTCTTCTCTGAGATGCTCTTCGATGTAGGCAATTGCCGCTGTGATCCGTGTTTGTTCCATGATTTTCACTCTCCGCATCTATTATATCATATTCGGCGGCGGAATGATTGATAAAAATTGCTTTTTTGCGTAATTTCTCAAACGGATTTCCTGGGCTGCTTCCGTTTTTGAAAAATCCTCCGCTTCTCTGCGAAACTCTTGACATATTTCGCGGAATGGTATATAATTAAACGGATAAAAAAACAATTTAGAAATTGGCGGTGATTCTCATTCGGTACGTATTTCAATTTCTTCGTCCCCATGTGCCCCGGATGATTCTGGGATTTCTTGTGAAATTCACCGGAACTATCGTGGAGTTGGCACTGCCCATGATCCTCTCCTTTATGATCGATGATATTGTTCCCACGGGGAACAAAAATCTCATCTATCTCTGGGGCGGTGTGATGCTGCTCTGTACGGTTATTGCCCTGGTCGGCAATATTACAGCCAACCGCATGGCGGCGCGTGTGGCACGGAATACCACGGAAAAACTCCGTTCCACCCTGTTCACACGGATCTCCTACCTGTCCAGCCGGCAGGTGGATGCTTTCACGATTCCCTCCCTGGAATCCCGGCTGACCTCTGATACATACAATATCCATCAGATGATCGGCATGCTGCAGCGGCTGGGTGTCCGTGCACCGATTCTGCTCATCGGCGGCATCATGGTCACGATCATGATGGAGCCTGTGATGACGATGGTGCTGATCGCGACACTGCCGCTGATCACTATCGTGGTCTACTCCGTGTCCCGCAGGGGAATCCCGCTGTATAAGGCGCTGCAGGAGTCCATCGACCGTATGACCCGCGTTGTGCGCGAGAATGCACAGGGCATCCGCGTGATCAAGGCGCTGACCAAAGAGGAAAGCGAAAAAGAGCGCTTCCACGAGGCGAATGCCGATCTGACAAAGCGTGAGATGACCTCCTCTCTCACCATGGCGATCACCAACCCCATGATGAACCTGTTCATGAACATCGGTCTGGTGGTTGTTATCGTGGTAGGCGCGTACCGCGTCAACGGCGGCTATTCCGAACCCGGTATTATTCTGGCGTTCATGACCTACTTTACGCTGATCTCCACCGCCATGATGTCCATCACCCGTATGTTCATCATGGTTTCCCGCGGTACGGCATCCGCATCCCGTATTGCCGAGGTGCTGGATACTCCTGCCGATATGGCAGTGGAAGAGGCGGATCCCAATCTGGTGATCCCCGCCGATGCTCCCGCAATCGAGTTCCGGAACGTGACTTTCTCCTATAACGGCAAAAAGAACGATCTGGAAAACGTCAATTTCAAGCTGTCCCAGGGCGGTACGCTGGGCATCATCGGCCCTACCGGCGCAGGAAAATCCACGCTGATCCAGCTGCTGATGCGCTTCTATGATCCTACCGAGGGACAGGTTCTCATCGGCGGCAGAGATGTCCGCACGATTCCCAGAGAAGAGCTTGCCGCCAAATTCGGCGGTGCGTTCCAGAGCGATTTCCTCTTCGCGGATACCATTTCCGAGAATATCGATTTCGGACGCGGTCTGAGTGAAGAGCAGATAAAGCAGGCCGCCGAGCGTGCGCAGGCAATGCCGTTCATTCAGGAAAAAGAGGGCGGTTTCGCGCACGAACTGACCATCAAGGGTGCCAACCTCTCCGGCGGTCAGAAACAGCGTATGCTGATCTCCCGTGCCCTTGCCGGTGATCCGGAGATCCTGGTTCTGGATGACAGTTCCAGCGCGCTGGACTACGCTACCGATGCGGCGCTCCGCAAAGCGATCCGTGAGAATTATGCCGGCAAGACCACCAGCGTGATCGTCGCCCAGCGTGTCAGCTCCGTCCGGCATGCCGAGTTGATTCTGGTGCTGGAGGACGGCGTTGTCACCGGTGCCGGCAATCACGATCAGCTGATGGAATCCTGCACGCTGTACCGCGAAATTTCCGATTCTCAGATGGGAGGTGCGATCCTTGACTAACGGTTACAGAGGTCCCGGTGCTGTAAAAGTCACCGATCCGCGGAACGCTGTTTCCGGCGACCGCAAAAAGCTGAAAGTCCTCCTCCGTCTGGGTGTGTATCTCTACAAATACAAATGGATCGTCCTTCTGGCGATCGCCATGACGGTTGCATCCAACCTGTTCGCACTTATCGGTCCCCGCCTCTCCGGTAAGGCAATCGACGCGATTCAGTTCGGGAAAGGCGCTGTGGATTTTGAGCAGGTGTTCTACTACTGTTCCCTGATGGCGTTGTTCTATCTGCTGTCCAGCGTGCTGTCATATCTGCTTCAGGTGATCATGATCAACCTCTCCCGCTCCATCGTCCGTCAGATGCGCGAGGATATCTTTGCCAAGCTGATGAAGATGAAGGTCGGGTATTTTGACCGTGTGCAGGTGGGCGATATCATCAGCCGTATCTCCTACGATATCGATACCATCAACGCCACGCTGTCCACGGATTTCGTGCAGATCTGCACCAGCGTGATCACGGTGGTAGGTGCGCTGGCGATGATGATTGCCATCTCCCCGCCGCTTTGCCTGATCTTTGCGGTGACGGTGCCTGCCTCCATTCTCTTTACCGCGTATAATGCCAAGCGGGTACGCCCGCTGTTCCGTGCCCGTTCTGCAAAACTGGGTGAGCTGAACGGATACGCGGAAGAAATGCTCTCCGGTCAGCGTACGATCCGTGCCTACGGACGTGAGAAAGAGATGATCGCCCGTTTCGACCGCCGCAACACCGATGCGGTGGATGCATATTTCAAGGCGGATTACTACGGTTCCATGGTTGGTCCCACCGTCAACTCCATCAACAATCTGTCCCTGACGCTGGTCAGCGTGTTCGGCGCGCTGCTCTATCTGGGCGGTTCCATTTCGCTGGGCAATATCTCCTCCTTTGTGCTCTATTCCCGCCGTTTCTCCGGTCCTATCAACGAGACCGCCAACATTATCAGCGAACTGCAGTCCGCAGCCAGTGCCGCGGAGCGCGTGTTCCGTCTTCTGGATGAAGAGGAAGAACTGGCGGATGTGGCGAACGCTTACGGATTTGAGAATGTCCGCGGCGAGATCGAGGCGGAGGGCGTACAGTTCGGTTACGATCCCGACCGCATGATCATCAAGGATCTGCACCTGAAAACCAAGCCCGGTCAGGTTGTGGCAATCGTCGGTCCTACCGGTGCCGGCAAAACCACGATCATCAATCTGCTGATGCGGTATTACGACGTGGACAAGGGCGAGATCCGCCTGGACGGCGTGCCGATCCGGGAGGCAAAGCGCGGAACACTGCGCCGGTCCTACACGATGGTGCTGCAGGACACATGGCTGTTCTCCGGCACAATCCGGGATAATATCGCCTACGGTGCCGTGGGCGAAGTTACGCAGGAGCGTGTGGAAGCTGCCGCAAAGGCGGCGGGTATTCATTCCTTCATCGAACGTCTGCCCGAAGGCTACGATACAATCATCACCGATGACGGTGTGAATATCTCCAAGGGTCAGCGCCAGCTGATGACCATCGCCCGTGCGATGATGTCTGACGCGCCGATGCTGATTCTGGATGAGGCGACCTCCAACGTAGACTCCCGTACGGAGATGCGCATCCAGAAAGCGATGCTGAAGCTGATGGAGGGGCGTACCAGCTTCGTTATCGCGCACCGGCTTTCCACCGTCCGCGATGCGGATGTGATCCTGGTTCTGAAAGACGGCGTGGTCATCGAATCCGGCAGCCATGACGAGCTCATGGCGATGGAAGGCTTCTATCACAGCCTGTTCTTCTCCCAGTTCAAGGGATAATGCAATGCGTAAATCAGCGGAATCCGCATCGGCGGATTCCGCTGATTTTTTGTGCTGCCGGACAGCGAAATTTATGTTTTCCCTTGCAATCAGGCAGGGGACATGGTATAATGAGATAAAATCTAAAATATTCTCCAAAGGAGGAAATGCTGTGACACCGCAATATTATGGAAAGCTGAAATGGCTGCCCCTGGGGGCCATTGAACCTCTTGGATTTCTCCGCGAACAGATGGAGCGGAATAAAGACGGTATGGGAGGGCATCTGCCGGAGCTTGAGCCGGGCATGATCCGTGACCCCTACATCGGTCGTACTCACGTAGAAGCCTGGGGCGACGGAGATCAGGAGGGCTGGGGCGCGGAAATCTCCGGCAACTTCTACACCGGTTTTGTGGGGTTGGCTTACACCCTGCAGGATCCCGCACTGATGGCGCAGGCGGAGGACTGGGTCAACCGTGTACTGGCGCGTCAGCGTCCGGACGGCTATATGGGGACTTATGATGGCGAAAACTCCAAAATTTACGATGACTACAACGCCTGGGGAACCGCCTGCGGTATGCGGGCTATGCTCCGCTATTACAGTGCTACCGGACGCCGGGAGGTACTGGACGCGGTGTACCGCTGTATGCTCTGGTTCTGCGATAATTGGAGCGGGGATCAAAAGACGCTCTACGCCGGTATCTACATTGTGGAGGTCATGGTGGCGTGCTATGCGGAAACAGGCGACGAACGACTGCTTGACTTCTGCCGGGACTATTTCGATTTTCTTGACCGTAATGCCATCTATTTCAACTCTGTGAAGCAGTATCTGTCCGATGAGCTTCCCTACAACAGCCATCACACCGCCGGCATCTGCGCTCAGTTCTATCAGCCCGCTGTTTTCTACAGCGCCTGCGGCGAGAAACGGTATCTGGATGCCTCGGAAAAACTGCTGGCAAAACTGCGTGCCAAATGTATGCATCCCAGCGGCGGCGCTGTGTGCAATGTGGAATATCTTTCCCCGCCCAGTGCTCTGGCGGAAAGTGAATACTGCACATTTACGTTCCTGAATGCCGCCTGCTCCTATCTGGCAGCCATAACCGGCAAATCGGTCTATGGCGACTATATGGAAGAAATATTCTACAACGCTGCGCAGGGCGCCCGCAAGAAAGACGAGAGGGCCATCGCCTACATGAGTGCTCCCAATCAGTTCCTTGCCACGGAGGGATCCTCCGTGCAGTATCTGGATATGCAGGTGTATTCGCCCTGCTATCCCGTTTCCTGCTGTCCTGTCAATTCCGTGCTGATTCTTCCCGAGTTTGTCAACTCTCTGGCTATGGAGGACGGGGAAGGCAATCTGTATCTTCCGATCTATGGTCCTGCCCGCATCCGCGGCAGCCGGCTGACTCTGCGGGAGGATACAATGTATCCGTTCCGCGATCAGGTACAGCTTACAGTGGAAAACGGCGCTGCATGCACCCTGTACTGCAAAATGCCCGTATGGGCAAAAGGATGCGAATGCCGCATCAACGGCGAGATTGTTTCCGTATCCGTTTCCGCTGATGGCTATATGCCTTTGTCCCGGGAATGGAAGCCCGGCGATACACTTACACTGATCTGGCGCCGCGAGGTGGAGGTACTTCACATTGATGATACGGACGCTTCCTCCCGTTTCCCGCTGGCATTCAAGTACGGCGCGCTGCTTTTCTCCCTGCCGATTCCGGAGAAATGGGTGAAGATTCCCGGACGTCCCATGACGCCGCTGCCGGAGGGCTGGAGCTGGTACAATGTACTGCCGGACTACAAGGATGAATCCGGCGATAACCAGATTCTGCGTCGGCATATGATTCCCTGGAATGTAGCGGTGGATGAGACTCTCACTCCCGATCAGATCAGCGTGGAGGAGTGCTCCTCCGATGGCTATCCGTGGGAGAACGCTCCGATCCGCCTCCGCCTGTCCGGTTACAGAGCGCCCTATGCCTTCCCTGCCTATCCCTCCAAGAATATGGAACCCTACGGTGCGCGCCAGCAGGTCACCGATCCCATGACGCTGGAACTTGTCCCCTATGGCTGTACCGCACTGCGGATTACCTATTTCCCCCGCGCGGATATCTGAATGTAAATCTGATAAAAAAACACAGCGGAACTTCATTATATAAGTTCCGCTGTGCTCTTTTATTCATTTGATTAAAGTTTTTTGGAGATGGTACGGGGGCTTTGTCAATTAATCAAATAATGCTTTGAAATCCTCGCGGTTGCGGAGAGGATCGAATATATTATTTTCGGTGTACTCCCGGACTGTGTTTGTCATACTCCAATCCTCTTCTTTTCTGTCGTCTCTGTGATCTTCCGTATATCCGCATAATACAGGGCAGGTGTACTGTTCTATACCGTTTTTCTGCATCTCATCAAAAGACTTCGCGTGTTTCATGGCGGAGTTCAGCGCACAGACAGCCGCAGCCGTATCGCCATTTCTCATCGCTGTTTTTGCCCGTTCCTGCTGGATCATGCTCAGTGCAATATGAAAATGCTGATAATTTTCATCTGTGATCACTGCCTTGATCACCGTTTCCTCCGCATCCATTGCTTCCATGCAGGGGTCATCTTCATAAAACCAGAGCTGTGAAAGTGCACTGTGAAGTTTTATCAACGCTTTTTTTATGCGTTTTTTATACAGAAATTCCAGTTCTTCTCCCTGCAGACACAGCATGAGAATATCATCCCGCGTAGATTCCGGATCCTCCGGATACATTTCCGCGTACTTTTTTGCTTCGTCGTACCGATTGGTGTATTTATATGCACTCACAAGGGAGTGTATTACATGATTTCGCAGTTCTGTGTCATCACAGTTTTCCAATATCATTTCACAATGCCGTATGGAATCGGCGATCAGCTTCTTTTCGGTATCGGTTCCCATATATTTTACACTGTAACCGACATACCACTCGTTGCTTGCCAGCCAATGGAGATACCGATAATCACCGGGGTATTCCGCTGCAGCCTGACGCGCAATTTCCAAATCCGCCTCATGATCTTTCTTCCAAAACTGAAAATATTCCGAATCGAAATAGGCTTTGCGTTCATCTTGTTCAACCGGCTTCATTCCAAGCAGTTCATCAGCCGAAACATGAAGTGCTCTCGCAAGCGGCACAATCATTGCAAGGTCGGGCATCGTTGTGCCGCATTCCCATTTTGACACGGACTGATAAGTGACGCCGAGCAAATCAGCCAGCTTTTCCTGCGTAAGATCGTTCTTTTTACGTAGTTCCTTTATTCTTTGACCAATAGTATTCATGGTAATACCTCGCTTCAGAGTAGTAAGCCGGGTTCAGCTTTCGCATATAGTATATCACATATTTTTCCTTGGAACAATAACGCCTTTCCTTAGTCCGACTCACCTGACGCGTGAGTTAAACCGAGACAAAAACTTTTTCTGAACAAAAAAGCTCCTCGATTACCGAAGTAAACGAGGAACCTTTTGCGTTGGATATATCTGAACTTGGGTCACTTTATTTAAATGACAATGGAACAGGGAGGGACTTCTTTCAAAAGTCTCTCCCTGCAAATTATGTATCCTTAATAAGCAATACCCTGCCACTTCATGGCGGTGGCAACCTTCAGGAAGCCTGCGATGTTGGCGCCTGCAACCAGGTCGCCTTCCATGCCGTATTCCTTGGCAGCATCCAGGGATGCCTTGTAGATGTTCTTCATGATGGTGCGGAGCTTCTCGTCCACTTCCTCGGCAGACCAGCTGTAGCGCATGGAGTTCTGGGACATTTCCAGACCGGAAACGGCAACGCCGCCTGCGTTAACAGCCTTGGAGGGAGCAACAACCACGCCGTTTGCCTTCAGATAAGCAACAGCCTCGTTGGTGGTGGGCATGTTGGAAACTTCCACGTAGTACTTCACGCCGTTTTCAACGATCTTCTTGGCATCGTCCAGATTGACTTCGTTCTGGGTAGCGCAGGGCATGAGAATGTCAGCCTTAACGCCCCAGGGCTTCTGACCTGCGAAGAAGGGAACGCCGAACTTGTCTGCGTAATCCTGTACCTTGTTGCGGCCGGATGCACGCATTTCCAGCATGTATGCGATCTTCTCGGGGGTGTTTACGCCGTTCTCGTCGTAGATGTAGCCGTCGGGACCGGAGATAACAACAACTTTACCGCCCAGCTCGGTGATCTTGGAAACGGTACCCCATGCCACGTTGCCGAAGCCGGAAACAACAAAGGTCTTGCCTTCAACGGATTCACCGAAGGTCTTCAGCATTTCAACGGTGTAGTAAACTGCGCCGTAGCCGGTAGCTTCGGGACGGATCAGAGAACCGCCGCTGGAGCGATCCTTACCGGTGAGAACGCCGCCGGAATACTCGTCGCGGAGTCTTCTGTACTGACCGAACATGTAGCCGATCTCGCGTGCGCCTACGCCGAGGTCGCCTGCGGGAACGTCGGTGTCGGGACCGATGTGTTTCTGGAGCTCAGTCATAAAGCTCTGGCAGAAACGCATGACTTCTGCATCGCTCTTGCCGTTGGGATCGAAGTCGGAGCCGCCCTTACCGCCGCCCATGGGGAGAGAGGTCAGGGAGTTCTTGAAGGTCTGCTCGAAGCCCAGGAACTTCATGATGGAGAGGTTTACGTTGGGTGCAAAACGGATGCCTCCCTTGTAGGGACCGATTGCGGAGTTGAACTGTACGCGGTAGCCGCGGTTCACCTGAACCTTACCGTTGTCATCTACCCAGCTTACACGGAACATGATTACGCGCTCAGGCTCAACCATGCGCTCAAATACGCCTGCCTCGATCAGGTCAGGGCGCTGATCAGCAACGGGGGAGAGGGATTCCAGCACTTCGGCTACAGTCTGCAGAAACTCGGGCTCGCCGGGATTGTGTGCCGCGGTTCTTTCATAAAGGTCTGCAAGATATGCGTTTTTAATATTCATTATCGGAATACTCCTTTCAGAAATTACCCAATAATTGTAACACAGAATGAAGCAGATTTCAATAGAGTGAAGCGTATTTTTATGCGAAAAACTGCACAAATAATGTGAATTTTTTTCGCATCGGCTCACTTGACCGCTTGGGGGATGAAAAACCTTTGCGGAGGAAAAGTAAAAAATGTGCGTAAAGTATTGAAATGCGGCGGCGGTTCATGTATAATATAATATATAGAGTTATGATATGGTATAGGTCGTGTCCCGGGATGCCTGCGGCGTGTCGGACGGACCGTGTTTTTGTGCCTGAGCATTCTCTTTTCGCGGTGGCGTGCGGAAAGGATACGGATAGATGTCGAAGAAAACAAATCTGAATGATTCCCGGGAATACCGCACCGATGGGGTGCGGCGTTTCTGCGCGGTTTTTTTTGCGTTGGCAGTTTCTGCCGTGATATGCGGATGCGCAATCTCCTTCCGCTATCAGGGGGATGGATGGGAAAGCTCCCAGCAGCCCACCGGAACGCCCCTCCTTACGCTGGAACCGCCGAAAACATCTGCTGCCGAATCCCGCGATCCTGAGACGGTGGCTCCGCCGGAAACCTCCGAAAAACTGCCGCCGGATACCCTGCCGCCGGAGACTTCCGCTCCGCCGGTGACTACGTCTCATTCGACAACCCCGCCGGCGACAAAACCTCCTGTAACGAAACCGCCGGTGACACAGCCTCCGGTTACAAAACCGCCGGTGACACAGCCGCCTGTAACGGAGCCTCCTGTGACAAATCCGCCCGTAAGTGATACAACCGTGTTTGCAGGGGATGATGATCCCGCCAGACTGACCGCCCGTCCTCTGGATACAACGGATCTGCCAGATCCGCCCGAGATCAGCGTGCGGGTCGCGGAGAGCAAAGCGGTGGAG